>JBDHVQ010000130.1:0-5675 GCA_039809845.1 Clostridiaceae bacterium
TATCCAGCCCTTCCGGACTGTTTTATTATTATATGGCATACATTCCCTCTTGGCAAGATGATTTTTAACATATTCTTCATTTTATTTTCATTTACTTTTTCTTCCGCCTCTCAATGACCTTTTTCCATCTGATCCCGTGCTATACTTCCGGAGCAGCAGGAGTTCTCTGTATGAGTCGGATTACCGGGCCCTTACCAATGTTATTTCCCTATGGACCTCCTCATATCTTGCCTTTCCGTAATATAGTAGTCTTGCTTTTCATGACTGGCTCAATCTCATTGTCATTTTTTCCTTTCTCTACTCACATCTCTTTTATCCCTTCAGTCTATTCTTTCCTTCTCCGCATCATTCCCTCTTTTACTTATTTGATTCTTTGTGCTTTCTCCTTCTTTCCCCTTCTCTTTTGCTCTCTCCCTCCCTTTCTCTCTTTCTATCCCCCTTCCATTCTTTCATTCTGTCTTTATATATTTATAAGTATCTATCGGCATGGATTCTGTCAATTTAATTCAGGTAATGCGATCGAAATGGGAGCGTTGAAACATTGGGATTGAAATTATTTTGAGGTTTAGGCTGAAAACCTGAATTCAGAGATTTCTGGGTATAAATTCAGTGGTAAATATCCTGGGAGGTATCCCAATGGGTTGTATGTATTTATTAACGGTTATAACTTATCACTTTAAACAGAAAAACCAGTCATTAATGGTTATTAATTGCAATGCCAGACGGGAGTGATTAACAAAGTGTTTAGTAAATATAAACAATGTATTACTAAAAGTTGATAATACATGGAAAGATTAATAATTATGCATACTATTACTATAATCTATGCATTTTAAGGGGGATTGGAAATTGGAAGTTCTTAAAAGTCTAATGAACGCGGTACTTGGTTTTTCAGACTGGCTCTGGAATATCCCGATGCTTGTGATACTTGTGGGAGGCGGAATTTTTCTTACCTGTTATCTCGGCTTTTTTCAGTTCAGGTATCTTGGCTTCATATTAAAGGAAACTTTCGGTAAGATCTTTAAAAAACCTGAAGGCGAAGGAACAGTTTCTGCATTCCAGGCAGCAACTGCAGCCCTTGCCTCATCTATCGGTGCTGCAAATATCGTAGGTGTTCCCGTTGCCATAGCGGCAGGTGGTCCGGGTGCAGTTTTCTGGATGTGGGTTACAGCCCTCGTTGGATTTGCAACAAAGTTTTCTGAAATCGCTCTTGGAATAAAATACAGGCAGAAGAACAGTGAGGGTGAATATGTCGGAGGCCCAATGTATTACCTAAGTAAATCCGCACTTCCCTTTTTAGGTCCTGTCTTTGCATTCTTTTTAATGATAGAAATAGCACCTTCCATATCGACACAGACAGTTTCAATTGTACAGTCTGCGACAAACCTTGGAATATCCAAAAACATAAGTGCAATAATCGTACTTGTAATTGTGGCTCTCGTTGTATACGGCGGAATCAAAAGAATTGCACAGGTAACGGAAAAGATGGTTCCTCTGATGGCCCTTATCTATGCAATCGGTGCACTTATAATAATATTCAGTCACCTCGATAAGATCCCCGGTGTATTTGCCATGATATTCAAAAATGCATTTACCCCGACAGCTCCCCTGGGAGGTTTCCTCGGCGCGACAATGGCCCAGGGTATAAGAAACGGTGTTGCAAGGGGTGCCTACTCCAATGAGGCCGGTATGGGAACAGCTCCCATCGCCCATTCAACTGCGATAACTGACCATCCTGCAAGACAGGGTTTCTGGGGAGTCTATGAAATAACCATGGATACACTCGTCGTTTGTACCTTGACTGCACTTGTTGTTTTAAGTACAGGTGTCTGGACAGAACTTGGAAGGGATGAAGCCGGCAAGATGATGTCCCTTGCATTCCAGAATCAGTTCGGAAATATCCTGGGCGGAGGAATCCTTTCACTCTGTCTTCTCCTATTCGTACTTTCAACTGTTATAGTGATAGTCTTTTATGGGGCAAAGCAGGCGGAATTCCTCTTCGGTCAGACTTTCTCGAAGATAATGGTTGTGATATATCTACTTTCAATCCTTGCCGGAGCTTTCTTAAATCTTACTTCAATATACAAGTTCCTCGATATACTCCTCGCAGCCGTTATTATTCCGAACATTATAGGGTTAGTACTCTTCAGAAAGGAAATAAGGCAGATAAAGGACAACTTCTTCAGTAACCCAAATCTTTTTCCCGGTGCAAAAAAGCAACTGGAAAGAGAAGAGAAGATCAGTGACATATAATAATTACAGTAAATAAAATAATTCATCCTAAATAAAATAAAGAGCAGTATAATAAAGATTAACTTAAAGAAGGACATTTACCTCATCACCGGGGTAAATGTCCTTTCTGATTTCAAAGAATTCTGATTCCTGAGATTCAGTTCCTGCAGTTTTATATTCCGGTATTGTATTTTTTGTTCCCCGGTGCAGTATGCTCATATATCAGAATAATTCTCATGGTTTAGTTCCTTTGTTTAAATACCATCCTCAGTATCCGGAGTAATTCTTTTTAAATTATTTTCACCGGAAATTCTTCTGAGTATCATGAAAAAAAGTGATGTCATGGTAAAACATACCAGTGCAGCTCCCGGTATTCCTATTCTTCCTTCTGAAACAGGAGGTGTTGCAGGGAAAATCCTTTCCCATCCCGGAATATCTGAATAATAATATGCACCCGGACCGTAGTTTTTATCTTTCAAGAATCCTGAATAGAATATTACTGATAATGCAGCTATAAGTGAAGTGACATTAATGGCTGCCGGAAGGAATTTTCTTACTTTCATGGATAACCTCCTTTATCCCTATTTTTTTAACTGTCTACATAGAAAGATCCGGAAGAGGAAGGAATCTTCCCGAAAGGAAAAGATAACAGAAGAAAAGTGAGATTATCATGCTGAAGATCTGGCCTGTAAGGTAGAGCGCGAGAGGTTTTCCCCCTTCAGAAGATACCTTCATTTCCTTGAAGTTGGTATCGAGGCCTATGGTTAAAAATGCCAGGGCAAAACACCATCCTTTGAATGTCCCAAGTAAACTGATGATTTCACTTGTAGCCTGATGCCCTGCATAGGGTGTTATGACAAATGAAAAAATAAGGGATGAGATGAGAAAACCGAAAATAAACTTCGGCATTCTGTTCCATATTTCACCTGCACCGGTTTCTGTCTCTTCCCTGCCGGCGCTGTTTTCTGAAGAAGCAAAGAAAAGTGCCACAGCCAAAGAGATGAACCCTATAAGGACATTCTGTATCATTTTAAGAAGAGCCGCTGCCTGGGCTGCTTTCTGTCCGAGTGCTTCACCGGCAAGTACTACAGCTCCTGTGGAATCCACGGTGTTTCCTATCCATGCTCCCCCGATAAGTTCCCCCATACCGGTAACTTTTGCAATCCACGGCATAGATACCATCATGAGTATCGTAAAGAGCATTGAAAGGCCGACAGCAAAGGTAAGGTCATTTTTCCTGGCCTTTGAAGCAGCTGCTGCGGCAATTGCCGCAGATACCCCACAGACTGCAGTGGCAACTGATATTACCATGATCATTGGTTTACTTTCCATACGGAGAATCCTGTTTCCGAACCACCACATGAATATTATAACAACAGGCACCACCACCCAGGCTATACCAAGACCATAAAAACCAAAGCCTGTTATATTTGAAAAGATTACTTCAGATCCCATAATAACAAGTCCTGTCTTTACGTAGAACTCACTCTTAAGTGCGGGTTTTAAAAAATCAGGGACTCCGAAAATATTGGATACCGCAAGGCCGGTAAAGAGGGTGAAGAAAGCATATTCAAGGTACTGCTTCATCGATTTCTGGGCTGCAAAAAAATAGCCGAGGGAAGTAAGAAGATAGAGGCATGTGAACCCTTTGAGAAATTTCTTCCAGTCTCCCTGTCCCAGAAAATGATAACCTGCTGTAAAAACAAATGAAAGAAAGACATATGTCATGAAGAAAGATTTTAAAAACCCAGGGTCAGTCAGGGAAACCAGTCCTTCAAAGGGTGTTGTGAAAGTCCTGAATTTTACGAGCTTTAAATCAAAACCAGAAAGGAATCTTACTGCAAGGACCGAGGCTATGATAAAAAGTCCGAGCCAGACCGCCATCCAGTCTTCCTTTTTCAATAAATCCTTGAGATTAAATGTAAACCCTCCTGACTTTTCCTTTAAAGCACGATATCTTTTCTCTCCGGTTTTCTGAGCATCCATTTTTCAACCCCCATATTCCTTATGATGATTTCAAGGATATCAGCCCAATGTTAAATGCATTTAATTTCCCGATTAACATTATAGTTTTTACCGATACGTAACATAGTATCTCCATTAACTTGTCCCTGACACCCCTGTGTTATAATTAATCCATTATTTCAAAGAGGAAAGGTGATCTATATAATTCAGATATTTACGGTCCTTGTATACATAATAAACCTCATAGCGATCTGGTCCCTTGTTTTCTATAAAAGGGAAAAACCTGAAAAGGTCTTATCGTGGTTCATTGTACTTATGTCACTTCCCCTGGTAGGTCTTATCCTTTACCTCTATATGGGAATAAACTGGAAGGATACTGTCCTCAAAGAAAAGTTTTCCGTGGAAATGCTCGATTTTATCAGTTCGAGCTTAAAGGAATACGACGGGGAATATAAGGATATGGCGAGGATGGTTTCAAACACCAACGGTTCTCCCATGTTTTTATTCAACAAAGCCCAGATCTTCAAAGATGGTACGGAAAAATTCGAAAAGCTGATAACCGATATCGAAGGGGCAGAGCATCATGTTCACCTTGAATATTACATAGTAAAGTCTGACGAAATCGGCAAAAGAGTTCTCGGGGCATGTATAAAAAAAGCCCGGGAAGGCGTCAAGGTAAGAATCATCATGGACAAGATCGGCGGAAGATACGTCGAAAAGGCATACAGGAAGGAAATGATGGAGGCAGGGATAGAAGTTGTAACATTTACTGCAGCCTTTGCATTTGTCTCAAGATTTGTGGATATGTCCCTCAATTACCGCCTGCACAGGAAAATTGCAGTAATTGACGGTAAGATCGGCTACATAGGCGGAAACAACATCGGTGATGAATATGTCGGAAAAAGTAAGTTCGGCTACTGGAGAGATACCCATTTAAGAGTAGAAGGTGATTTAGTGCTGGGTTTACAGGGGCTCTTCTTCGATGATTTCTTTGCCGTGCTCCACAGAAATGAACATTCCTACAAATGGGAATATATGAAGAGGAGTGAAATATATAAAAGAGAGGAAAACTTTAAAGGGTATTTCCCCAAAACAGAAATCACTGAATATCTTCCGATGCAGCTGGCATATTCAGGACCCGAATCACCCCTTTATTCCATTGAACTTCTCTTTATAAAGATGATATCTTCTGCAAAGGAAAGAATTTATATTTCAACACCCTATTTCATACCCAGTGAAGGTACACTTTCAGCTCTTAAAACTGCAATCTTATCAGGTGTCGATGTGAGAATCATTTTCCCTGCAAGGTACGACCATCCCGTTGTCGGGCATGCGTCTATGACCTACCTCGGGGAAATACTTGAACTCGGCGCAAGGGTTTATCTCTATAACAGGGAAAAATTTGCACATAATAAGGCAATGGTGGTAGACGGAAAGATGTTCACCATGGGAACCGCAAACTTCGATGTGAGGAGTTT
>JBDHVQ010000131.1:0-5629 GCA_039809845.1 Clostridiaceae bacterium
GAAAGGGAACATCCCCATGAACATGTACTCGTAATAACCCACGGTGTCTTTATGAAGGTAATGTCCTTTGTATTAAAGATGAAAGCGTACAGGGGACCTCTTATTTTAAGAACACCCCGTAACGGGGAGGAATTTGAATATTCAAAAGAAACAGCATAAAAACCTGTCAGAAAGAATTAAAAGATCAGTAATATACCGGTAATTTACCGGTAAAACCGAAAAAAAAAGAGAAAGTTATAATAAAAGAGGAAAAGCCTCTTATAAGGAGAAATATGGAAAATAAGGAAACTACTCTTGGTACCACGTATAACCCGGGAGAATTTGAAAGCAAACTTACAAAGTACTGGAATGAAAAAGGATTTTTCACATCGGAGAGGGATGAAAACAAAAAATCATATACAATCATAATGCCGCCTCCCAATATAACAGGTAAACTCCACATGGGACATGCCCTTGACAATACTCTTCAGGATATTCTCATCCGTTTCAGAAGGATGCAGGGATATTCAGCATTGTGGCTTCCCGGAACGGACCACGCTTCCATTGCAACTGAAGTCAAAGTTGAGAATGAACTTTTAAAAGAAGGGATTGTTAAAAAGGATATCGGAAGGGAAGAATTTCTAAAACACACCTGGGAATGGGCAGATACATACAGGGCAAAAATAGGTGAACAGCTTTCAAGGCTCGGGGCATCCTGTGACTATACGAGGGAAGCCTTCACCATGGACGAGAATGTAAGCCGTGCCGTAAGGTATGTTTTTGTAAAGTTATACGAAGAAGGCCTTATCTACAGGGGTAAGAGAATCACCAACTGGTGTCCCAAATGTATGACTGCATTATCTGATGCAGAAATAGAATATAAGGAACAGCCTGGTAATTTCTGGCACATCAAATATCCGGTAAAGGATTCAGATGAATACGTTGAAATTGCGACAACAAGACCGGAAACACTCCTCGGGGATACAGCCGTTGCAGTAAATCCCGATGATGAAAGATTCAGGGATCTTGTTGGAAAGACTCTCATTCTTCCGCTTACAGGAAGGGAAATTCCTGTTATTGCAGACTCTTATGTAGACAAGGATTTTGGTACAGGGTGCGTTAAAATAACTCCCGCACACGATCCCAACGATTACCAGGTTGGATTAAGACATAATCTTCCTGAAATATCCATGATGGATGAAAAGGGGATCGTCAATGAAAACGGCGGAAAGTATCAGGGTCTTGACAGGTTTGAAGCGAGAAAGGCAGTTGTATCAGACCTTGAAAAAGAAGGACTCCTGGTTAAGGTAAAAGAAATAACACACAATGTCTCTACCCACGACAGGTGTTCCACATCAATTGAACCAATGATTTCAAGTCAGTGGTACGTTAGGATGGAACCTCTTGCAGGACCTGCAATCGATGTTGTAAAGGATAAGACCGTTAAATTCATTCCTGAAAGAATGGAAAAGACATATTACAACTGGATGGACAATATTCAGGACTGGTGTATTTCAAGACAGCTGTGGTGGGGACACCAGATACCGGTATGGTACTGTGAGGACTGCAATGAGCTGACTGTAAGTGTTGAAACACCTGAAAAGTGTTCCCACTGCGGATCAACCCATATCCATCAGGATGAGGATGTACTCGATACATGGTTTTCATCGGCTCTGTGGCCTTTCTCAACACTTGGATGGCCCGAAAAGACTCCTGACTATGAATACTTCTATCCTACAAGTACGCTTGTGACAGGATATGACATCATATTCTTCTGGGTTGCAAGAATGATATTCTCAGCGCTTCACAATACAGATAAGATACCATTTGATACAGTTTTATTCCACGGTATAGTAAGGGATCAGAACGGACTTAAGATGAGCAAGTCCCTCGGAAACGGAGTAGACCCCCTTGATATCATCGACAATTTCGGTGCAGATGCATTAAGATTTATGCTCTCAACAGGAAATTCACCGGGAAATGACATAAGATACAACGATTCAAAGGTGGAATCTGCAAGAAACTTTGCAAACAAGATCTGGAATGCATCGAGATTTACAATGATGAACCTCGACAGGGACCTTATGGAAAAGTATAAGGATTCAATGGATTATTCCCTTGCCGACAGATGGATACTTTCAAGAAGCAATGAAATCATAAAAGAAGTTACAGAAAACCTCGAAAACTTTGAGATCGGTGTTGCACTTCAGAAGATATACGATTTCCTCTGGACTGAATTCTGCGACTGGTATATCGAACTTATAAAACCAGTACTTTATGGAGATGACGAAAAGGCAAAGGGAACTGCAGTCAATGTACTTTACAAAGTACTTTCCGATGGACTTAAACTACTTCACCCCGTAATGCCATTTATAACGGAAGAAATATACATGCACCTCACAGGGGAAGAAACCATTACCACTTCTCAGTGGCCGGTTTCCGATGATAAATATTCTTTCCCTGAGAGCATGAAGGAAATGGAATACATCATAGAAGCCATCAAATCCATAAGGAATTTAAGGCAGGAAATGAACGTACATCCATCCAAAAAAGCCAAAACCTATATAATTCCTGAAGCTTCAGCGAAAGAAGCATTCAGAAAATCTTCCCAGTATCTTGAAAAACTCGGATTTGCACAGGAAGTAATACTGACAGACTCCAAGGAAGATTTAAAGGACATGGTAAGTATTGTAGTATCAGGCGGTGAAATTCTCCTTCCCATGCTGGACCTAATTGACCTTGATAAGGAACTTGAAAGACTCTCAAAGGAAATTACAAGATTAAAGAGCGAAATAGAAAGAACCGACAAAAAACTCGGCAACGAAAAATTCGTTTCAAAGGCTCCCGAAGCCGTGATTGAAGAAGAAAGGGCAAAAAGGACCAAATATATGGAAATGCTTGAAAAGGTAGAAAATACCTATAAAGAAACAGAAAGGCTTAAATAAGATGAGTAAAGAACTTACAGTCAGAGAAGCCATGGATTTTATTACAGGAACCTTAAAATTCGGTTCCGTTTTAGGACTTGGCAGGATGAAGGCAATAATGGAGTACCTCGGCCATCCCGAAAAGAAAATCAGGGCAGTCCATGTTGCAGGAACCAACGGAAAAGGTTCAGTCTGTGCCATCTTAAATGAAATCCTCATTGAAAAGGGTCTGAAAGTCGGTCTTTTCACTTCTCCCTATATAGAAAACTTCAGGGAGAGAATACAGATAAACTCAGAGTGTATTTCTGAAGAAGATCTTGCGGTTTATGCTGGAAGAGTCAAGGAAGCAGTTGACTATATAGTCAGTGAAGGGTATGAACATCCCACTGAATTTGAAATAATAACTTCAATAATGTTCCTTTATTTCAGTGAAATGGACCTTGATTTTGCAGTCATAGAAGTGGGCCTCGGGGGAGACATGGATTCAACCAATGTCTTAACCCCCGCCCTTTCCGTAATAACTTCAATTTCCTACGACCACATGCAGGTCCTTGGAAACACTCTAGGAGAAATTGCGTCATCAAAGGCAGGAATAATAAAAAATGCCCCGGTTATTTCATATCCCCAGTTACCTGAAGCAGAAAAAGTAATAAGAAGAAAGGTACAGGAAACAGGCACAGAACTTACTGTCGTCGACCCTGCCAATGCAGAATTCATATCCTTTGATGAGGAATCCTTCACGCAGAAAATACATTATAAAACAAAAAAATATGACTTTACAGCTGATCTAAGTCTCCTCGGGCTTCATCAGCTTATAAATTCACTTGTTGCGGTGGAAGCTGCAGGAAGAATCAGTCAGGACTTTAACCTCGGAATAACTGAAGAGGATCTACAAAAAGCACTGAGAAGAGTACAGTGGATGGGAAGATTTGAAAGGATGAATAAAAATCCCCTGGTAATAATCGACGGGGCCCACAATACTGACGGTATCACAATGCTTAAAAAATCCATGGACTTCTACCTTAAGGGAAGGGAATACATCCTCATCCTGGGTATCCTCGCTGACAAGGAAACGGATAAGATGGCAGATATCATAGCAAGGGACGCAAAGGAAGTAATATGCGTCACACCTCACTCAGAGAGGGCTTCCCTTGCAAAGGACCTGTATGAATACATAGTCTCATTCAACTCCCATACAGGCTATTTTGAAGACTACAGCGCCGCCCTTGACTATGCACTTTTAAAAGTTAAGGACGATGACTACATAATCGCCTCCGGTTCACTTTATATGGTAGGGGATTTAAGAAAAATAATGAGGGAAAGATTCTCATCAGAAGACGGAAATTTCCCGGAACCGGATTTTACACAAAACCAGAAGATATAAAATAAAAAACTTTAAAAGAGGATGCCATTGAGGCATCCTTGATTTTTATTCTATACAGTTATGATAAACTTGAACTTGAATATGGATATGGATATGGATATTGAATTCTGATATTGAATTCTGAAATAATCAGATATTATTTTATGACAAGCCTTTCTTTTATTGAACTGGGATACAGGTTATTTCCCCCGAGGCTCTTCTTCCACAGAAATTGAATCCTTCATAAAGAAACGGTTCCTCCTGATTACCAGTTTGTCTCCCGGTATCCTTATTTCTTCGGAAACATATATTTTTATTCCATCCTTTTCATACATAGTGAATGTTTCACCTGAAGGCCTTGGCATTCCAGGGGAAAGAACGTTCTGGCTGACAGTGCCGCAGCAGGTCTTAGTGGAGTCAAGGTGATAGCTGATACTGTCATATCCCTTTTTCTTTAAAAACGAAACGACATCCCCGATGAATTCAATTGTCATTTTCAAATTCCCCCTTTTTTAAAATTTTATATTCCTTTAGTGTATGCAAGTTCCCTGTACGTCCCATTATTTATGGTCTAAGCCATCCTTTGAAAGTGAATTCAGAAGTGATTCATAGACAGATCCATAATCTTTTCTCCAGCGGTTTGCCATCTTTTCAGCCATGTTTTTATCGGGAAGCTCCATTTTTATTACAATGGCAGTTTTTCTCCCTTCCTTGCCTTCGAGAGTCAGGAGATACTTACCTTCTCCCACAGCTTCGACTCCTGAAGATACGGAATTTTTACCGGATATTTCACTTCCTTTTTCCCTTAAGTATTCGTTTATTATTTTTTTCTTCCTGCTGCCTGGATTTTCTTCAAGGATGCTGAGCATCCTGATTCCTTCCGGTGTAATATCGAGGAATCCTTCCTCTGATTTTTGGAGATATCCCTCGTCAAGGAGAAACCTGGCTGATTCGTTGAAATCGCCGAACTGCATCAGAAGAGAGTCCATAAGTATAAATGAAAGATCGTGATATGTCAGTGGATAGGCAACTTCATTCAGTGTATAAAGAATGAGCATCCTGTTTTCTGCAGACCTTGAATTTGATTCTCCCATGTATAAATCCCCTCAGTGTTTAATACCTTGATTTTAACACGAATAATCCAAAAACAAAAAATTACAGAAACAAAAGAATCCAAAAACAGAAGGATTCAATAATAGGAATTCAAAAAAAGAATCCCTGAATCCTTATATGGGTCTTTATGTGAAACAGGAATCTTAAAGGCATTATAAGTATGGGGGACAGTTAGGGAAAGATTACTGGTTAAGCCAAAATTGAATAATATTTTACATGGTGATTTCCAAAGTGAGAATTTTAGCCCGGA
>JBDHVQ010000132.1:0-5583 GCA_039809845.1 Clostridiaceae bacterium
ACCATTCTTTTTTCTTTCAGTGAAAAGGACGTATGTAGTTTGAGTCTGAAGACTCCGCATGCTATAACCATTCAGATCACCTCGATATAATGCAGCTGCATTCCCGCAGGGGAAGTTATGTGGAAGGCACAACCCTATACTGAATAAAATTATATTTAATTTTTTCAACACCACCTTTATTTATTTTGTAAATTAAATTAATGGTGCATCAGTCCTTTCCTCTTAAATTGGGAAAAATTTTCTTCCCTTCCATTTCATTATATCCCAATGAGACATATCTTACATACTGTATTTTAAATCTAACAAAATCTTAATAATCAGGCATTGTGGTATCCGGATGTTCAGTGTGTACTGATACCATATCTTTTTCATCTTCATCAGTGAAAATTCCCTCTCTGAAAACAGGTGTGACACTTCTCCATGGACCTTTGTATCTTCCCATGTTCCCTATAAATGCCACAAGACAGACTGCAGTTATAAGTACCATGGCCGAAAAGAAAAGTCCCAGGACCATCACCCGGTCTCCCGGGTTTATCCCGGGGGATTTTTCAGAGGATGTGACCACATAGGTGATTATAAGGGTAAAGAGGTTATTTACACCGTGGGCGAGTATTGAATAAATAAGGCTTCCCGTCACGTGGTAAATGAGTGCCATTATGATTCCAAGGACAGTTGCCTGTATGAATGTATTTCCATGAAGAGATCCGAATACCACACCTGAAAGCACAGCTCCGGCAGTAACACCCAGTCTTTTGCCGAGGAAATTGAATAAAAATCCCCTGAATATGAGTTCTTCCATTAAAGGAGCTGCTATACATACCTTAATAAAAATAAGGAAATAGTCGATAACTGCAGGAATTCCATTTCCTGAAGGTCCCGGAACTGAGCTTTCTGATATCTGTCTTCCCACCTCGGGGCTTATCCTCATGATTAAGGTTGTTATCAGAAGGTTTATTATATACCCCAGAAAGAGAGGGATTATTACATAGAGTATGTTTCCTTTGAGTATCGGCTCACGGGGACTGGTAATTGCATGCCTGTCCTCCGGTGTGGTATTTAACCGGTAAACAGAAAAATACATGGATACCATGAGTACCGCATATACTGCAACACTGAAAATCTGGGATTGTGCAATACTTTTTGGAAAAAACATAAAAATAAGTGCAGTGAATGTCCTCGTAAGAAGAAAGGAGAAAACCATCCCCAGTATTACATAGAGATAACCGGCTTTACTTAAAAAACCTGTGCTGTCTGAATTTCCGTTTTCCATTTTAATACCTGCCTCCCTTCATTAATGTTAATTTTTTAGTAATAAAGCTTTAATATAAGGGAACCCGAAAAAATAATTTTATTTTCAAGAAGTTCCCGTTTTATTCTGACTGTATTTATACGTTGAATCTGAAATTTACTACATCTCCGTCCTGCATGATGTATTCCTTGCCTTCGAGCCTGTATAATCCCTTTTCCTTTGCGGCTGATTCTGAGCCGCATTCAGTGAGATCTTTGAAGGACACGATTTCTGCCCTTATAAATCCCCTTTCTATATCTGAATGTATTTTACCTGCAGCTTCAGGTGCCTTGGTGCCCTTTTTAATGGTCCAGGCCCTCGATTCAATTGGTCCTGCAGTTAAAAAGCTCATGAGTCCTAAAAGTGAATAGCTTTCAGATACAAGCTGGTCAAGGCCTGTTTCTCCGAGTCCGTATTCAGACAGCATCTCTCTTTTTTCTTCATCTGTCAGAGTGGACATCTCTTCTTCGAGTCTTGCGCAGATTACAACTACCCCTGCATTTTCATTTTCTGCATATTCCCTGATTTCTTTAACCAGTTCATTTTCAGTATTGCCTTCCTGGAGGTCATTTTCTGAAATGTTTGCAGCATAAAGGACCTTTTTCATGGTTATGAGAAAGAATCCCTTTGCCATATCCATTTCTTCCTTTGTCATTTCAAGGGTCCTTGCAGGCTTTTCAGCCTCGAGATGTTCCTTTATCCTTTCAAGGAGAGCATATTCTGCCTTTGCTGTCTTGTCTCCGCTCCTTGCGGTCTTCTGAGTCTTTTCCATCCTTCTTTCAAGCATTTCAAGATCAGACAGTATCAGTTCAAGATTAATCGTCTCAATATCCCTTATTGGATCGACACTTCCTTCCACGTGTACAACATCTTCATCTTCAAATGCCCTTACCACGTGGACTATGGCTTCGGCTTCCCTTATATGGGACAGGAACTTGTTTCCGAGTCCTTCACCCTTGCTGGCACCTCTTACAAGACCTGCAATGTCGTAGAATTCTATTGCAGTTTCAACTTTCTTCTTTGAATTATAGATTTCAGACAATCTGTCGAGTCTTTTATCAGGAACTGATACCACTCCCACATTGGGTTCTATGGTACAGAACGGATAATTCGCAGATTCAGCTCCCGCCTTTGTTATCGCATTGAATAAGGTACTTTTCCCCACATTGGGAAGACCTACTATTCCTAATTTCATATTTATTCACCCTCATTTCATACCTTAAAAATTATACTCTCATTGCCGCAAGTGATGCAAGTTTCCACTTAAAAGCACAGACCTATCCAATATTATCAGAAAAATCACAATAATCCCAATAAAACCGGGAAATAATATTATCCCCCGGTAAAAACTTAAAATTATCTGTTCAGAAATTCTGCAAGTTCTTCAATCTTTTTCAGAGCTTCCTTATCTTCTGAAGCCGGTACATTGTCAGTATCAGGAGTTGTTATGAGGGGAAAATATTCCTTTACTCCCATCATGTTCATAAGTATCTTCATAGTGGAGTAAGGCTTTTCCTCTTCGCAGTGTCCTGCATAGGCTAAGATAAGTGCTCCCTTTTTCTCAGTCATTTCAATGGGACTTTTCCTTATATATTTATTCGACCAGTAAACCTGGCATTTTGAAAGAAAATCAAGGAGTCTGCCCGTGACTTCTGAAAAATAAATCGGAGAAGCTATTACAATATTGTCCACTTCCCTTATGACGTCATCGAGTTCCTTAAAATCAGGGAAGGCACATCTGTCGTGTGTCCAGCAGTACCTGCAGTCTACGCATCCCTTAATTTCACTTTTATATGCATCGTATCTTATAATTTCCCCTTTTAGTTTTCCTTCAAGTTCTTTCAGAAAATAATCTGATTCCCCGTTTTTCCTCGGTGATCCTGATATAAGAAGTGTCTTCAAAATAAATTCCACCTGACTTTATTCTTTAAATTTTATCCCTTAGTTTTATACATTGTTCTATACCCTTATACAATTAAATCACATATTTGTGAATTGGGTATTTACTCATACCTCATCCAATCTTTGATCTGTATATGTACCTGTATCATTACTGAAATATGTGTCGGTATCATTACTGAAATCATCCTTTTTACCGAATCCTGTTTCATTTCTTATTTCATTCAAGAAAAGTTCTGCATCGGGGATAGTGTAAACTAGAGGGATTCTGACTTTCCCGAGTCTTGAAGGGTAGTAGTCATAAAGGTCCCTTCCGAGTTTTTTAAGGTGCAGTTTAATATATTTATCATAAATATCAGAATTGAGCAGATATTCAAGTACCGGGTAAGGAATAATATCCGTAGTATAGGAATAAATATCTGCAGAATGAAATACATTTTCTCCCACCTTGAACCTTGCCTTTTCACCTTTATAGGGGAATATTATTCTCTCCCCCATGAAGAGTTCCTTCTTTCTTCCCCACTGGAGCTCGTACCATTTCCTTTTATTATTAAGAACTTCCCTCCTCGATGAAAGTCTTTCCCTGAAATTTTCAATATATTCCATGAATTTCGGGTATCCCGATATATCGGCCGGTGGGTAAATAAGACATGATTCTTCTTGGCCTCTGCCGTATTTAAGATATGAATTCTTGATCCAGGGAACAAGTAAATCTTCTTCCACAGGGTAATTTCCCTCCGGATCTTTTTTTAATACAAAGGCGCCGTCATATCCTGTTATTATGCCCTGGTGGAAGCTTCCTGCACCGTCGAGTGTCAGAAGTGTCCTTCTTCCTATGGCTTCCTTAAGGTTATATTCTTCAGAAGTTATAGGGGTCATGGAGAATTTTCCGAGGTATTTTTTTTCTGAAGTAAAACTCATACTCCCTCTTACTGCAGGAAAAGTATAGTTATCAGGAGCCTTTTCTTTTTTAAGAGTGATTATTAAAGGATCTATTCCCTGTGAAAAAGGTCTCTCACCGTAATAGTCATACATATAAAGTATCCTGAAATTTCTCAATATGAATTCCCTTAATCCACCGGCAGATTCAGCCTCAAGAAAGTACCTCGATACTACGAAGGAAAGTACTCCCCCTTCGTTTAAAAGTTCGTAGGCTTTGGGGAAAAATGTGTAGTAAAGATCACCTTTGTTCTTATAGACGAGGGGATATTTTTTCCTCATACTTTCCCTTAATTTCTTTTCAAGATCCTTGTGTCCTGAATATGGTGGATTGGATATTATAGTGTCAAATTTACCCTTAAAATCCAGAAAATTGCCCTTCACTGTCTTAACATTTTCATAACCGTTGAAATAAGCTCTTTCTTCAAGAACTTTCAAAGCTTCAGTATCTTCATCAAGGCAGGTGATATCAGTGTCTTTACCGTGGGTACTTAAAAGTTCCATGGTTAGGTTTCCTGTGCCGCATCCCGCATCGAGAACCTTGCCGGGGTTTTCAATTGAAAGTGCAATATTTCGTGAAATTTCACGGGGAGTGGAAACAGTGCTCCTAATATTATTTCTTACCGCGGCGTAAAAAAGATCGGACAGGTCAGATCCGTCAGTGAATTCTCCGTATTTTTCCCTGTAAAGGGATAAGGGAGCTCCGCCAAGGCGCAGCTCCCTTAAATTATTAAGTCCCTCAGTAAAATTATTCCTGGTCAAGCTTTTCCACTACTCCGTTGAATATCTTTGAAGACTTTTCATTTGTGAGGTTTAAAAGTTCCTCAACGGACTTTTTGTATTCAGCCTTGCTGTTTTCGTCCTTTATCATGGGAAGATTGATCTTTACGTTTAAAATAGCTGCCTTGACTGCTGAATCGAGCATGAGGGCTGCAACACCTGCGTCAGATACTGCATTCTGGTTGCCGTGCTTTTCTGCAAATTCAACTGCATCGTATAATTCAGCTGCTTCCTTTGCCATCTTTGCAGGAGTTTCAGTAATCATCTTCTTTGCAGTATCGAGCTTTTCCTTTCTAACTGCCTTTTCTTCATCAGTGGATTTAGGCATTTTGAGTGCATCCATGAATTCATTGAAGTGTTCTGTATCTTCATCCACGAGTTCAAGGAATCTTACTCTTGCCTTGTCAGCTCTTTCCCTTATTCCCTTAAGCTGTGAAATAAGATCTTCACTGTATCCTTCCGATGCTTTGTTGTCTATGGTTAAATTCATTACCATGGAAGTTAAGGCTGCTGCAAGTGATGCTGAAAGGCCTGCAACGGAACCGCCTCCTGGTGCCGGTGAATCTGATGCAAGTTCTGCTGTAAACTTATTCAAATCTAGTTCTCTTAACATATATTCCTCCATCGGGATTTTATTTTATGGGTTCATACCCGCTTCTTCGATTATAATATATATT
>JBDHVQ010000133.1:0-5566 GCA_039809845.1 Clostridiaceae bacterium
TGATCTTCCAGAATAATATCTTCTTCTTTTACCCCATATTTCAGTAAAACTGATTTTTCAAATTCTGCTTCTGTGTCAAAGTTCCCGTCAAATTCAGTTCCCTTAATATATCCACTGTTGAACACACCTGATTTAACTGAATATTTTCCGGTTGCAACCACTTTCTTAATTAACCCTTTTTTATATAATTCAGCAGCAGCAATGCAGACTTCAGGTTTGGATGAACCTGGAATTATCGCCACATCAGATGCAGTGATTTCATCTTCCAAAAAGATAAAACTGGTAATCGCATCTTTAATATTCATCAGATTTTTCATAGCAACCTCACTGTTACACCTTAAATAATCCGTTTATAATCTTGACCGTTGATTGTCCATTGTTGTTTGTTGTATTATCCTGGTACCATTTTGATGCAGATATCGATAGATGTCTTTTATCTTTTTTCCGGGTTTATCCAGTTCCCTTTTATGCCGGGCGTCTTTGAAATATTAAACATTCCATTTTCTTCTGAATAAACGAAGTAATAACCGGCAGGGATTTTTGCTGTGGGATTATTTCCATTAAGTGCATCTTCCGGATTCTGATAGACAAAGGTTTCTGATATAAGTAAAATCTTTCCTGAATTAATGTCATTTCTATCCGGGATGGAGGTATTGGAAGAATTGGATAAATCCTCATTTTTAAGTTTGGTTGTATTGGAAGCATTGGATGTTGTAGATAAACCTCTGTTTTCAGTTATGGATGTATTGGACTTTTCAATTTCTGCAGTAGAATCAATCTTAAAGTCATTGGGATTTGCCCATCCTCCGGCAGACCCTTTTTGTCTGCTTATATTGACCATACCATCATGTACTTTATAGATATAGTATTCTCCCGGTTCATAGTTCTTCTGTGAACCCTTGCCATCCATTGCATCCTTTGCTGTTCCGTACACAGGAACTGGAGACTGTAGCTTAATTCTGCTTCCCGCAGTCAGTTCCTCAGGATTTTCCGAAGTGCTGGATGAATCATCGTGGTTTGAATCTCCATCAGTTTCAGAAATAGTTGGTCCGATATTATATATGATTTTTCTTTTTAAATCAGTTGCATTGGAAGAACCTCTTGTTCTTACACTTGCTTCCAATTCGTATATACCGAATTCCGGGATGGTGAAGTCAAAATATGGTTTATCGGTAAATCCAGATTGTGCTATTAATTTACCTGTGTTTTTCTCTGTAATTCTGAAGTCTGTATCCACAAGTGTATTGGCTGACAGTGCTGCCCTTAAAGTATCATTCTGCGATGCAGGATTTTGGTTTACAGCGGTATTTATTCCATTTACGGTTATGTAATGTACATCGAGATGGGTTATATCGGGGTTTTGAGCTGACGAAACTGTAAATGGTGCAGAATCATATTCTGAAAGAGTCCTTATGAGATCTTTAAGAATAAATCCGTACTGTGGCGACATCGCCCAGCCACCTCCGGAAGTATTTTCCTGGTAGCCTAGAAGTTCAACCGAAGGAGTAAGTCCTCTTTTACCCTCAAGATATTTGAATCTTGGATCCACAGTTTCCCCGTTTAAATTTTTATCCGATGCGTAGGCTACGAGATGCTGTACATTGACTCTTATACCATAATCAATTGTCGGGAATACATTTCCTTTTACCCCACCGCCGGTTGCACCAATTCCACCAAAGTTATTCTGGGTTTCACTGACATCTCCGGTGAAGGTAAGCCATCCGGTTTCGAGCATCATCTGGGCAAAAACAACATCTGCCCTTACTTTTTCCTTCTGAGCTTCGGTAAAAAGTGTATCAATAAAGTAATTTATATATTCATCGGATTTAGGAGCAACACCAGCTGATAAAGAGGCTTCGCTGTTTTTCTTTTTAAGAAGGTTTTTGAACTGGTTTCTGTCGGCAGAAAAAGGTCCCTTGTTTTCACCATCTTCCATGATATTTGTCTCAGCAGGTTCAACCGTAACTGGGACTGACACTTCTTCAGTTATCCCTTCTCCTTCTTTAACAATTACCTTTATCTCATTGGGTCCTTTTTTCAAACCTGAAATGAGATGCTGATAGTTACCATCCGGATTGATCTGTAGATCGTCGGATATTAATGCATCATTCTTACCGGTAAATGATATGGATATCTCAGATGGATTGACTTCAGGAAGCACTGTAAACTTAACGATATAACTTTCTGTAATTCTGTTGTTGATACCTGGATTCTTGACCATTATCACACCTTCTCCATATGCGGTTCTTAAATCTGCGTTTGATATGCTGAAACATATAAATGCAATCAGAAAAATAAAAATCAATATTCTTTTCAAATAACAAACCCTCCAAAATTAAATTATCACTCATAATTAAATACAGAATACTTTGGCAAAAGCCAAAGTAATACAATGACACACAGTATTAATTATCGTGTATTCTGGTATATCCACCAATATTCTGGTATATCCACCAATAAATATATCGGTTCGGAGTGTATCCCATGTAAAGAAAAAGTAACTGTTGGATGAATTTGCTTTCTCCCCCTACAGACCATCCCTTAAGTAATTCAGGATACTGCCACATTGAGTATCAATTTGTAATTACATCAATATTCCATTTCCTTAAATTTCTTTATCCGGAAATGCCATGTTAAAACGTACCTGTTTAAAATCTACTTTTCATAATTATCATATCAATTAAAATCAATCTGGCTGCCATCAAACGAAGTTACAGTCAAAATGAGCTGCAATCGAAACGAGCTACCCTCAAACAGAGCTACCATCAAACTGGAGTTGTCATAAGACAAGGTAACTATCAATTAAGTTAAAATTATTTAAGTTAAAACCAATTAAAACCAAGGATAAATCCAATATTATAAACTTCTCATTTTATTTTAAGATTCGGAGTATATTATTTATCTGAGGAATAACCTTGGGTAAAAACTTAGTAACTAACAGGGTAATAAGCCAGATTTTAAACCGGGTAATTACACTGGTAAAAACCGGCAGTAATTTGAGGATAATTTGAGTTGAAATGAAGCAGTAATTTTAATTTCAGAAAAAAGTCTAAGGGTATATAATATAGTTTTGGTATTCAGTGAATGATAAAATACAATCAGATTTTCTTAAAATCTGGGATGAATGCTAAAAGTCACAAACTATAAAATCCAGAGAAAAGGATGGTGTTTTCGGGTATGCTGAAGAAAATTCTCTTTACAGTTTCCTTACTGATGTTTGCTGTAATAATTGGCATTGCAGGAAGCATCTACAATTTTGTAGGCAAAATACCAAGAACGGTGGTGGATGGTATTGAGTCGCCACAGATAACAGAAGAAACGGCAAAAGAATACAGCCTTAATATGAATACCAATTCCCTTGGCATTGCAGATAACTATCAGAATACAATACTTAAGGATAAGAAAAAAAGCAGTATTAAAAATGTGCTTCTTATGACTCTTGAAACCAGTGAAGGAAGAAAAACTGCAGATTCAGTGATGGTCCTTTCCCTTGATGAAGCCGGTGAAGCCCTGAAGATAAGTTCACTTAATGGTAATTCTATGGTATACGTCCCTGGATCCGGTCCTGAACTTTTGAAGAATGCCTATTCCAAAGGAGGGGCAGAGACAGTCATCTTTACAGTAAATTCCAATTTTGATTTAAATATATCCGATTTCATATCAATAGACACAACTTCACTCGATGAGATGATAGATCTCATGGGTGGAATAGAGGTTTCATTATCAGAGGAAGAAGCTGAAGTTTTCGGCAAGGATACAGGAAGATACCTTCTCTCCGGGGAAGAAGTAAAAAGATTTACTTCAATTCCAGGGACAGAAAAAGAAAAGGCCGGCAGAAACCAGGAAGTAATGAACGGAGTGATAGGAGCAGTAACAAATTCCAATGCCTCTGAAGTTCCTTCAAAGGCACAAAAGTTACTGAAGATAGTAAATACTTCCTTCTCAACGGATGACATAATCAAAAATGTCATTAAACTGACAGGTACCAAATTCACATCTTCTCACCTTGAATTTCCTGAAGACAGAAACATCAATGGAGTTAAAGATTCAGGTGAAGTAAAATACAACAAACACCTAATCAAGGAAAATCTTCATGATTTTATATTCGGCACTGATGAACCAAAGACCGAAGATAAAAACCACAACAGGTTCCAGAGAAAACAGGAAACCATGTGATTCAAACCATAAGAAATCTTAAAAACCACAAGAGACTCTTCTGCTGAAGGAGTCTCTTGTGGTTTTTTCAAGCACATTATGAAACATCTGAATATATCTAAATACAATATCCGAATATGAAAATGGCCTATCTTTCAGCGATTCTGTTGTCTTCTTCAAGCCCGTCTTTTGTTTGATGGTATCTTCTGCCACAGGAGCAGATAAGAGAATCATCAAGTCTTTTTCCGCATTCACAGACCCAACCTTTCTGCATGGCAGGTACTCCGAGCATAAGAGCATGTGCAGGCACATCCTTTGAAACGACTGCCCCTGCACCAATCATTGACCATTCTCCCAAAGTTATACCGCATATAATAGTCGCATTGGCGCCTATTGATGCTCCTTTTTTTATAACCGTTCTCTTATATCCTGCACTTCCCTTCGGGTATTTTGCCCGTGGAGTAAGATCATTGGTAAATACCATAGATGGTCCGCAGAAAACATAATCTTCCAGTTCAACACCTTCGTATACAGTAACGTTGTTCTGGATTTTTACACCATTTCCGATTTTTACATTGTTACTGATATTTACATTCTGTCCCATTGAACAGTCATCACCAATTACTGCCCCCTTCTGTATATGACAGAAATACCATATCTTCGTACCGTCACCGATTTTAACATCATCATCTACATAAGATGATTCATGGACAAAAAAACTATTCATTATTTTCTAAATACCCCGATATATAATAATTTAAAATATAAATAATAAAAAATAATACTTCAGAAAACATGAAGTAGGAAAATCTATCAAAAATATTAATTTTTCAATTTCCCTTTATGAATAAGAACAAAAAATTATGTTTTACTAAATTTCCTCTGTAAGTTTCTTGGTGTAGTAAAATTCCGGATGTGCCTTTATGTCTTTCAGGTAATCACGGTAAATCTTCCATCTTGTAAAAGGATTTTTGATTTTATTGTTTTTGCAGTGCCTTTCCATAAGTTCTTCAGCATACTTCTTATCATGTTTATACATTCATAAATCCCCATTATCTCAATAAAATATCTTATTTTTGATAAAACAACCATTTTGATATTATACCACATTGATTTTCAGTCTTAAAACCGAATAAGTATTTAGGGAAATATCTTTATTACTGTCATTGCCGCCGCATTTCAAATAAGCTGATATATTTTCAAATACTGATATGAAATCCTATATCAGAAATTAAGAAAAATTATTTTTATCCTATTGCCGAAAAATAATATATCACTTGAAGACTAGAAAATGATTATTTTGATGTTTCAAAAAAGAAGTGAAAAGTAAAAATACTCTCTGAGGATTTTCAGTGAATCCTCAGAGAGCATATCATATTCTGTGTCGAAAAATATTTATATATAAAAATTA
>JBDHVQ010000134.1:0-5531 GCA_039809845.1 Clostridiaceae bacterium
CCGGCTTCATCGAGTTTTTCCTTGATCATGTTGGAAATCCTGTTCTTTAAGCCTTCCATGTCTCCGGATTTTTTAATATCTTCATCCATTTTATGTGCAGTATCAGAAACCTTCTCCTTTACAGTTTCAACTGCTTCCTTTACCTTTCCGGATGTTGCAGATGATACGAGACCTTCTGCAAGAACACCGCCGGTCTTTATGGTGGTGCCCACTACTGATCCTGCGGTATCAGCAATGTCTCTTCCAGTCTTGATTACATTGTAGGCAAGCTTCTTGTTGCCTGATCTTTTGAGAATAATAAGTCCTATGGAATCCGATGTGAACTGAAGAAGGTTCCTGGCAAGCATTCCTGCCTTATCTCCGCCCTTCTGTGTGAACTCTCTGATTCTGTCTTTGTCTTTTGCTATCTTATCCATGGTTTCACCCCGTATTATTATTTTTTCCATTAAAATACTGATTAAATTACTGTATGATGAGATATTATCAGAAAATTATTAATAGAATATTGACTTAATTTTCCTTTAGGTGAATAGAATGAGAATAATAATTGAATATACGATAAAATCTCCTCCATTGATAACCAGGAGGGGATTTCTTCATCTGTCAGTATGTTTTTATTTCTATTCGCTCAATGGTATGTCTCTTCTCTTATGATCTTCTCTATCCACTCTGCTCTGCCTATGTTATGTCTTTACCTGTTTATTGAATCTTATAAGGACAGCGAAGGTCAGGGTTTTTAGGATAGATGAGGTTGAGTATTCCTGGTACTGCTGTAATTTCTGCTTTATCTGCCCACTGGACTTCTCCGTCGGTATTAAGAAGTATGGGTTTGTCGGATTCTATCGTAAGCTTTTCTGTTTTTTCTGAAGTGATTTCAGGAACTCCAAGATGCTCCCCTTTTTTCAGCAAGGGTATATACTTCATGATTTTCAGTAGTCCGACATTATGTACTGTCACCACATCGAGGAGTCCGTCGTTAAGTTCTGCACCTGGTGCTATCTTATAGCCTCCGCCGTATTCCCTGCCGTTTGCAATGGATATCATGAAGATATCTTTTGCTTCACTCCTGCCGTTCATTGTAACCGTAAATCTTTCTGGTTTCATGTTTTTAAGTGCGGCTGTGATTCCTAAGATATATGCTGCCTTTGGAGTTACAAATGGTTTTGTCTTTAACCTGCAGGCTTCTATATTTACCCTTGCGTCAAATCCTGCGCTTAAAACGTTGTGGAAGTATCTGCCGTTTACACACCCAAGGTCAATTTTTTCAGGTTCGCCGAGGATTATTTCCCTTATGATTTCAGGAAGGGTATAATCCTTTGCCACGGATTTGATAAAATCATTTCCTGTTCCGCCGGGAATCACCCCGAGGGATGATTCCGTACCTGCCATACCATTTATTACTTCGTTCAAGGTCCCGTCTCCTCCGACAGAATATATCCTGTATATACCTCTTGAGGAAAAATCCCTTGCTATTTCTGTACCGTGACCCGGGTACTTTGTTTCAGTTATTTTAAACTCTGTTTCACTATAGACTGACTTTGCAGCTTCCATGAGTTCCTTTATTCTTTTTTCCGTGGATACAGGAAAACCCTTCCCTGCTGCCGGATTAACTATGAATATATGTCCTGGATTTTCCATGATTGTCCTTTTTTATTCTTTGATTTCCCTTCCGAGTTTTTTTACTGTGCTTTCCCATTCTTCGACATAACTTTTTCCTGACCACTCGTTCATTATGATGGTTTCAGAACCTCTCAGTGGAATGGTAAGCTGAGGTTCGGGGCTTAAATTCCCCATGCTGTCTGTCCTGTATATCTGAAGATTGTCCTGTGTCTTTACGATAGTGAGGTTTCCGTCAGGAGAAGATACTGCATCCGAAGCCTCGGGAACTTCTTCTTTAATAACAGGCCACTGTGGCGTCAGTCCGTCGTATCTGAATACTCCAGGGCTCTGTTTCAGTGTCATTGAGAATTCCACGAACTGATCTGAATATTCCTGGGGGTAGTTTATCCTTCCCCTATAACCCCAGTGTCCGTTCTGTCTTACAATAATAAATGCGGATTCATCAATGGCTCCGAGGTAATCCGACGCATAGTCAAAGCCCGTTACTGAAGCTTCTGCATTCTGCCTGAAAATCTCAGAACCTTCTGAACCAAAGAGGTCTCCGACGGCGGATAATTCATCCTGTGCCAGTCTGTCTGTATTTCTCGTTGAAAAATACTGGAAAAGACCGGGGGACTTCATCCTGGCAAGCCTCTGTGATGTGCTTATGTAGCTGTCTGAAATAAATGTTATATCGGTGAATCTTGAGACGAGTTTCTTTGGTATACCTTCCCTTGCAGTTTCACCCGATGAAAGGTTCTGAAGGTTGATGGTTTCAACGAGGACATCGATGTTTTCTTCCCTTGTAATACTGAGAAGGTAGAATGTATCCCTTGGAAGGAGTATATTTTCAACTTCAAAGACCCTTATTTCACCATCACCGTCAGTCCTTATCCATAGTGTCCTCAAAGGGGCAGGTCCTGTAACTGCGCCTGATAAATCCCTTTCACCTCTCAAACCTAAGAGTACACCGTTGCCGGAGGGTTCCTCTTCTTCTGTCACAGTTTCACTGACTGTTTCCTCTGCCGTCTCTTCCGCCTTTGTGAAAAAGAGGAGAATATTGTTCCTTTCAACCGCAATCCTGTCATCAGACAGTCTGAACAGCCTCGAAGAATATCCGCCGGCATCGGTTATTGAATAGACATCGGTATATTCGCTGTCAATTCCTGCATCCTCAGGTACTGCCCTGTACCTTGATAGAAAGTAATCGTAGGTTTTAACCCTTATCACCCTGAAGGATGGATTCTTTATCCTGTCCCCGCCGATCTGCACTGTATTTCTGTCGATATATGCGGTGAGGTTCCTGTAGTATTCATCTGCCATGAGCTTTTCACGGGTATTCAGTGAATAGGCACTTTCATATTTCCAGAATCTTGAAAGGTTCAGGTCTCCCGGCTGAGGTGCCATGATATCGCCCGAATCAGGTCCTGTCATGGTACAGGAAGTAAGTGCAAAAATCATGAGGAAGAAAATCGTAATTACTTTTAATTTATTTTTCACCGGGTATCACCTCCGGTATTACAACCAGCATGGAAGTCCATTTTCCAAGTTCACTTCTGACATCAAGTCTTCCGCCGTGTAGTTCGGCTATTTCACTGCATATTGAAAGTCCTATGCCGTTACTTGCCTTGACGTGTTTGCCCTTGAAGAATCTTTCCTTGACTCTTAAAAGATCTTCTTTTGAGATTCCTGCACCTGTGTCCCTGACTTCAAGATAAGTGTTTTCATCATCCTGAGAGATATTAAGTTCAATGACATCCCCGGGTGAAGTGAATTTTATGGCATTGTCTATAAGATTTATAAGTACCTGTTTTATCCTGTTTTCATCCGCTGTAAAGTTTCTCGTACCTTCCATTAAATTTACAGTGAATGACTTGTTTTCCCTTTCGAGTCTTCCCGATGTAAAATTGGCTATGTATGATGCAAGTTCTCCGGGATTTATGCTCGTAAGTTTAAGTTCAATCTTTCCCGATGCAAACTTACTGAAATCGAGGAGCTCCTCAACCATTCCCTTTAACCTTTCAGCTTCCTTGTCTATAGTCTCAAGTCCGTCTTCTAGCATGGACCTCCTGTCATTTACAATATCGTCCGCTGCCTGAAGGATGATGTCCGGCTCCTTTAAGGTCACTGCCCAGCCCTTTATGGCTGTAAGAGGGGTTCTCAGTTCATGGGAAACCGAAGAGATGAATTCATTTTTTAAGTTTTCCTTCTTTTTGATTTCCGATGCCATGTAATTGAAGGTCTTTGCAAGATCACCTATTTCATCCTTTGTTGTGATATCGGTCCTTACGTTGTAGTCACCCTCGGCCATCTGCCCTGCAGTCACTTTAAGGGTGGTTACAGGCCTTATGATGCTCTCTACCATGAGTATGCTTATAAGACTTGCAAGGGCCGTTACCATGGCTCCTATGAGGAAGAACAGGGTGGTGATGCTGCCAAGGTTTCTGTCCACTTCCCTTAAGGAAGAAATCTGCCTTAAAATCCCCACTGGATTTCCTGAAAAATACAACGGTACGGAAACACTCATTACGTGTTCCCCCGTTGTTTTAAGGTGGAATATCCTGTAGGTGGGATCTCCCTTTTCATTGAAATTCATCTCGGAAAGATCAGGTGATTCCTCGTCTAAAACTGCCTGGGAATCCATGAGGATTTTTCTGTCCCAGTTATATATCTGGACCCTGGCCCTCGGTGTTCTCCACCAGGTGTCATCACCTGAATACACAGATTCCACAAGGGTCTGTGAAGATGCCACATTGTTCTGATAGTACTTCTGGCTCACCACAATATTGTTCTTCATGGTATTGAAAAAATTCATGTAGAAGTAATACCTTACATAGCTCATAAGTATTCCCACTATCACAAGGTAGCTTATACCAAGGATAAGGAGGATGTTTCTCGTGAACCGATATTTAAGACTGTGTCTGTCTATTCCTTTTTCCATCTGTAACCAGTCCCCCAGATGGTTTCAATATATTTAGGTTCCGATGAATTATCTTCAACCTTTGATCTTAATCTTCTTATATTGACATCGACAATCTTGGGGTCCCCTGTGAATTCATATCCCCACACGAGGTTTAAAAGATCGTCCCTTGTAAATGCCTTGCCGGGATTTTCCATGAACATCTTCATCAGCATGAATTCCTTTGGAGTAAGTTCAATTTCCGAACCGTTCTTGGTTATTGTCTGGGAATAATTGTCGAGTTCAAAAGAAAATGTCTTTATTATATTCTTGTTGTCCGGAGTCTGTGTTTCGGTGATTCTTCTTAAAAGAGCCTGTGTCCTTAAAATAAGTTCCGCAGGATTGAAAGGTTTTATAATGTAGTCGTCCGCGCCGCCCTTAAACCCGGAAATTTTGTCAGTATCCTGGCCCCTTGCAGTAAGCATTATTATTCCCATTCCGGGAAATTCAGATCTTAGCTGTTTTAACACTTCAAAACCGTCAATGCCGGGAAGCATGACATCGAGTACCGCAACATCCGGTTTTTCTATGGATGCATTCCTCACGGCTTCCTCTCCCGAAGCCGTTTCAATCACTGTAAAACCGTTCCTTTCAAAGTTTATTTTAAGAAAGGTCCTTATACTGTCTTCATCTTCGCAAATGAGTATCTTATTCATTCAAATCCTCCTGCATTATGGAAACCCTCAGACCTGATACCAATTATAAAATATTGATTCCCGGCCAGGGTTTAAAAATTACTGAAATTAAAATAAGGCTTTTTGTTTTTGACTTTCAGTATCATTATACAGTATCAGTAAATATAAATTCTTATTTTTAATCTTTTGTTCGGTCAGCATTAATATTTCAGTGGTTTAATTGATTTAAGATATTAAGTTACACCGAAGGGAGAAACAAAGATGTTCGGACTGTTTTCAAAGGAAGTGAAAATATTTTCGCCTGTAAACGGCGAAGCTGTGAATATAGAAGAAGTACC
>JBDHVQ010000135.1:0-5506 GCA_039809845.1 Clostridiaceae bacterium
CGAAGAAAATATTAATGCTGAAAAGCATAAAGATAACAGATCCAATGAATCAGTCGAAAAGGAAACAGAAACTGCAGACAGGATAGAAGTGAAGGAAGATGAACATAATTCTGAGATTTCCGGTAACCATGAAAGTCTCAAGGGTTTAAGATCCTCTGAGAGTCTTTTATCATATAAGCCTGATTTTTCAAAGAGACTTGATGATGACATTCTCTTTAAAGTGAAAACTCCTTCAAGATATACAGGCGGAGAATACAACATGGTAAGAAAAGACAGGGATGCAGTTTATATAAGGTTCGTCTTTGCCTTTCCTGATGTCTATGAAGTGGGTATGAGTCACCTTGGAGGTAAGATTCTTTACCACACTATAAATATGAGGAATGATACCTACTGTGAAAGGGCATACCATCCGTATCCTGACCTTGAAGAAATAATGAGGGAGAAGAAAATTCCCCTTACTACACTAGAAACTGGATCACCGCTTATGGAATCGGATATCATTGGGTTTACACTTCAGTATGAGATGAGTTATACAAATATCATGAATATGTTAAACCTCTCCGGAATACCTTTAAGGGCAGCTGACAGGGGAGATGAGTATCCTCTTATAATGGCTGGCGGGCCCTGCGCGATGAATCCTGAACCTCTGACTCAATTCATTGATTTTTTCGAAATAGGTGAAGGTGAAGAACTGATGGACGATGTGCTGTCGGTTTATAAAGGCCATAGGGAAAAAGGTTTTGTAAAGAGTGAATTCTTAAGGGAGATAGCGAGTATTGAAGGTATATATGTACCTTCACTGTATGAAGTTTTTTATAATGAAGACGGAACAATCAGAGAAAGAAAAGCTTCTGAAGGAGCTCCTGAAACTGTAAAAAAGAGAATAATAAGGAATATGGAAGAAGTTCCCTATCCTGAAAACATGCTGGTGCCGTTCTGTGAACCTGCCCACGACAGGGTTGTCATGGAGACGTTCAGGGGTTGTACAAGGGGATGCAGATTCTGCATGGCCGGAATGATTTACAGGCCTGTGAGGGAAAAACCCTCTGAAAAGATACTTGAACTGACAGATGAGCTTTTTAAAAACACAGGTTATGAAGAAATAAGCTTAACATCCCTTTCCACCTGCGACTATTCTGAAATAGAAACCCTTGTAAGAAGTCTTACTGAAAAATATGAAGCGCAGAGAAAATCAGTATCACTGCCTTCCATAAGAGTCGATGCCTTCGGTGTGGAACTCATCAATGAAATACAGAAGGTAAGAAAAACAGGGCTTACATTTGCACCTGAAGCCGGAAGCCAGAGAATGAGGGATATTATAAACAAGAATGTAACTGAAGAAGATATATTGAAAGCTGTGTATTCTGCATTTTCCATGGGCTGGTCGACAATAAAACTCTATACGATGATCGGTCTTCCCTATGAGACTCTGGAAGATGCGGCTGAAATTGCAGTTTTAAGTGATAAGATTGTCGGCGAATACTACAGAGTTGCAAAGGAGGACAGACAGAAGGGGCTAAAGGTAAATCTTTCCACATCAATATTCATACCGAAGCCCTTTACTCCATTCCAGTGGGTGGCACAGGAGAGGACAGAGAGTATTCTCAAAAAAGTCTATGAAATAAAACATACTTTAAAATCGAGGGCAGTTGAATATTCCTGGCACGAATCGGATCTTTCAAGACTTGAAGCAGTCATTTCAAGGGGTGACAGGAGAGTTGCTGAGCTCATTGAAAAGGCATACTTAAACGGTGCGAGGATGGACGGATGGACTGAATTCTTCGACCTTGATGCATGGGGAAATGCAATAAGGGATCTTGATTTTGATGTGGATTTCTATGCCTACAGGGAAAGGGAATACGATGAAATTCTGCCCTGGGACTTCATAGATGTAGGAGTTACAAAGGCATATCTTAAATCTGAAAATGAAAAGGCAAAGAAGGGAATTACAACGAGGGACTGCAGACAGGGATGTACAGGCTGCGGAATAACCAATGCTTTCGGAGGGGAAATCTGTTTTAATGGCACATTATCTGATTAAACACACTAAAAATGACGAAATAAAATTCACTGGTCACCTTGACCTTACAAAGGCTATACAGAGGACTATTTCAAGGGCGGGATTAAATATTGAATATTCAAAGGGATTCAATCCCCATATGATATTGTCTTCAGCACAGCCCGTTCCCGTGGGTCAGATGTCAGAATGCGAGTATCTCATGGGTGAATTTACTGAAGACAGATCACCCCATGAGATGCTGAAACTTTTAAACGATGTAAGCCCGAAGGGTATTGAATTTACATTCATCAGGGAACTGGGTTCAGGGAAAATACCGCCAATGAAAGCCCTTACCCATATTGAATACGAGATTCTGATACCGGGAGATGATTCTTTAAAGGATGAAATATCAAGACTCATTTTAAAGGATTCCTGGCCTTTTGAAACAGTAAGTAAAAAGGGGGCCGTAAGGATGAGGGATCTAAGGACCATGATAAAAAAGATATCGGCTGAAAGCATATCTTCCCCTGAACCAATAGTAAGAATAAATCTTCTTTCTTCTGCAGGATCTGAAGAACACCTCTCAACGGATCACTTCCTTCAGTATATAAGGGAAAAAACGGAAAATTACCCGCAGGACAGATTTATATCCGTTACGAGGAAGGAAATGTACACCGGGAACGGAGAAGATTTAAGACCCCTGGAGGATATGTAATGAAGGAACTTCTCATAGAAGAATATATATTCAGGACCGTCGTTCTCATGGAAGACGGAAAACCCATCTATATAAGAGTTTCTGAACTACCCGAAGATCTAAATGCCGGCGATATTGTATATGGTATTGTAAAAAATGTCAGTAATTCCACGGGAAATGCATTCATCGACATCGGAAGAAAAAAACAGGCGATAATGACTGGAATTAAAAAAGACTCTTTTCCGTCAGTTGGAGAAGGACTGATTCTCGAAGTCCTGAGGGAAGAGGACGGTAAAAAGGGAGCAAGGGTAACTGATGACATATCCCTTGCAAGGCAGGAGATGGTGGTAAGAAAGGGTAATGGGATATGTCTTTCGGGAAATCTTAAAGACACCATACCTGAAGAACTGAAAAGACATCTTCCCGGGTATACCGGGGTAAATATGCTCTACAGGAGCGATATAGTAAACCACCCCATTGAAGAAATACTTGAAACTTCTGAAAAACTTAAAAATGATTTTCTTCAGATACTTGGGTATAAAAACAAAATAATGTCCCCTTCTGTAGTTTATAAAAGAGAATCGGGACTGATGGATTTAATAAGGGAAAATGAAGAAGACCTTATACAGGTCATTACAAACGGTGAAGAAACTTTCAGTGAAATCAAGGAAAAATTCCCTTCACTTCCTGTATCTCTGATTCCAGGATCCACGGTGGATGTTAAAAACCTGCGGAATTTCATAGACAGGCTGAGAAGAAAAACAGTTCCCCTGCCATCGGGAGGCAATATAGTAATAGAAGAAACTGAAAGTCTCACAGCGGTGGATGTCAATTCCTCCTCACAGGGCAAAAGAGGCGGAAAAAGTGCGAGGGTAACAAATCTTGAAGCACTTGAAGAACTGAAAAACCAGATGGAACTAAGAAATCTTTCAGGAGCGTTCATTGTGGATTTTGTAGAAATGAATGAAGAAAGACTTAAAGAAGAACTTTATTACCGGGCAAAGGAATTATTCAGATCTTCAAGACCCAGAGTCACGGTATATCCCCTGACTGAATTGTCACTAATGCAACTGACGAGAAGAAGGGAAGGAAAACCCCTTTCAAAAACAATTTTTAAAAGGGAAACCGATAAAAAACTCGAAGTAAATCCTCAATATCTCTATGAAATTCTCTTTATCAGGTTCAAGAGCTTAAGAGAAGAACTTAAGGAAGATCCATATGGAAATGCGGGTGTCGATAAAGATAAAATGAATATACCTCTTAAACTTAGCATCAGTGCGGTCTATAAAAGCAGCACCATGGACAGCTACCTTGAAACCCTGAAGAAAGAATTCAGTGAATTTTCAGTGGATATTCAGTATTCCACCGACTGCGACCTCTACAGACTTGAAAGACAGTTCATCACAATCCAATAATAATCTGTAAAATATCCGGAATTTGCTATAATTATAACAGCAGCAGATTTTCCGGTTTTTTTCTTCCATAAATTCTGATTTTAAAGAGTGACCTTCCTCTAAGAAAAAATTCAGGATAAAAAAGTTACATCAGAAGATTGCAGTAAAAAGCATATTAAATAATTCTGAACCATAAGGAAATAAAAAAACGGAAGTTAAAAAGATAGTTTAAAGGATAGTATAAGAGACAGTATTTCACTCAGTTATCACACACATGAGAATAATCATAAATTTTAAGGAGAATAAAATGTCCAACATTGTGGATGTAATGAACGATCTGAAGAATCTGACATTTAAGGAGAAGATGTTTTCTGAATGTGAAGCTCTGGCATTTGCACAGATGGCATATCTTCCCTTTGAAAAGCTGAATCTTGAAGGAGGTGAAATAACACTAGGGGAAGCTTTGAATTCAATCCTTGCCATGAAGGAGCCATCACATTCTATTCTTCTTTTCACGAGGCTTCAGGATATAAGGATGATGAATGATATCAAAGACTCGATAAGATACAGCAATATCAAAGTACGTGCCGTAACATGCAAAGACAATGAAGAAGAACCCTGCCAGTTCTGTGCCATACTTTTCGCCCTTGACGACGGTATAAAACTCGTTGCTTACAGGGGAACCATAGCCACAGTCTGGGCATGGAATGAATCCATAAACATGGCTGCTTCAAAAGCTGTACCTTCCCAGACCGAATCCCTTGAATTTTTACAGCATGCCATGGATAAATATCCCGGAAGCTTTATTCTTACAGGACATTCCAAGGGAGGAAACCTCGCCATATATTCTGCAGTAATGGCGCCTCCTCAATATCAGGACAGAATCTTAAAAATCTATAACTTTGATGGTCCGGGTTTCAATGATTTCCAGGATATTAACTTCAGGAAGGAAAAGATAAAGGACAGGATAGAGACCTTTATTCCCCAGTCATCAGTTGTGGGAATTCTATTGAATCATGAAGAAAAAATACAGGTTGTCAAGAGTTCTGCCGCATCCTTATTCCAGCACGATCCATATACAATCCAGACAGAAAAAGATCATTTCGTTACCCTCCCCGGCCTTTCAGATATCGGTAAAATAAATGAACTGACAATGAGGGATTTTCTCGGAGTATTGAGTCAGAGTCAGGTTGAAGAATTTATAAGTACCGTATTTACGATTTTCGGGGAAATCGGAGCAAATGCAGGACTTATCAAAGCTGCCACAGAATTCATTTCAGCTCTCATCAATCTTAAAGGTCAGGATAAGGAAAATATAGACAAAGTATTTGAAATCTACAGGCAGGCTCAGAAAAAGGCAGAAGCCAAAATAAGAGAAGAAAAGAGAGAAGAGAAACGAGAAGAATTCAGCAGACAGAC
>JBDHVQ010000136.1:0-5487 GCA_039809845.1 Clostridiaceae bacterium
TTTGCTGTTCTCTTCTGGTTTTTCTGTTCTCTTCCGGCTTTTCCATTCTATTTTGGCTTATTCGTTCTCTGCTGGATTATAAAGCCCTTTCTTTTTAAGCTGCAGTAGATTTTTAAGTTACAGCTTCTCTTCCTTAAGTGCTTTCAGGAGAGATACTATGGCAAGGAGCATTATGAAGATGAATGGAAATGCCGCCACAACTGAAGCGGTCTGAAGCGGGATAAGTCCTCCTGCAAGTAAAAGAGCGGCTGCAAGTACTGACTGTATTACACCCCATGTGATTTTCTTGCTGTTGTCAGGATTCAAAGTTCCCGACTGTGAGAACATTCCAAGAACAAAGGTAGCTGAATTTGCAGATGTCACAAAGAAGGTTATGAGGAGAAATACTGCAATTACAGACAATACAGCTCCGAAAGGATATTCAGACAGAACCCTGAAAAGTGCAGTTTCAGGACTTTTCGCAAGTTCTCCCATTGCTTCCAGGCTGGTTTTTCTTATCATATCAAGACCCATGGATCCGAATACTGAAAACCAGATGATCGATGTTACTGCAGGTGCCACTGTAACTCCAAGTATAAATTCCCTGAATGTCCTGCCCCTTGAAATTCTCGCTATGAATGAACCTACAAATGGTGCCCAGGCAATCCACCAGGCCCAGTAGAAGACTGTCCATCCGTTGATCCACGAGTTATCACCTAAAAGATTTATATGCAGTGAGTCATTGATGAAATTCTGAAGGTATTTTCCAAGTCCCTCAGAGAAACTGTTCATGGTGAGAAGTTTTGGTCCGACTAAAAAACATCCGATGAGCAATACGAGGGCAAGTACAAGGTTGATATCCCCAAGTTTTGCAATACCCTTTTCAATGCCTGATACGGCAGTCAAGATGAATATCACTGAAATGACCACTATGATGATTAGCTGTGTAAGGGATTTTACAGGTATACCGAATACATAATTAAGACCTGCGTTTATCTGCATCGTACCAAGACCCAGGGAAGTGGCAACTCCTGCAGCAGTTGCAAATATTGCCAGGATATCTATGAATTTACCGATGGGACCTCTTATACCCTTTTCTCCAATGAGGGGCACAAATATTGAACTTATTAATCCCGGGTATTTCTTTCTGTACTGGAAATATCCGAGTGCCAGACCCAGTATGGAATAACATGCCCAGGGATGGAATCCCCAGTGTTTGAATGACTGGCGCATCGCAAATGATGCGGCATCCCCTGATCCCGGTATAAGACCTTCCGGCGGGTTTACAAAGTGGGAGATGGGTTCTGCTATTCCCCAGAATACGAGCCCGATACCCATTCCCGCACCAAAGAGCATGGCAAACCAGCTCTTGGTGGAAAATTCAGGGACAGAATCGTCAGGTCCTATTTTGAGTTTACCGTATTTTGAAAATGCAATTCCAAGGGATGCAATTACAAATACAAGCATTGAGAAAAGGTAGAGCCATCCGAATTTATTCTCGAGGAAGTTTAAAACTCCTGTCATTGCAGTACTGAAACTTTCGCTGAAAAATATTCCGAATACTGAAATGAGGGCAATTATAAAAAGTGAAATGAAGTAGACGGGTTTGTCTGTTTTATATTCTCTCCTGTCCTTATCTTCTTCCATATCAGTTCACCTTGTATACTTTCTGTTCAGTGATGTCTTCAGTTAAAGCATCCAGTGCCGTACCAACCCTTGACAGTCTTAATTTCCATTGTGCTTCCTTAGGTGTTGCAGGGTCTCCGAGAGGATAGGGGATGGATATTGTCGGAACTATTTTGTTTGAACCAACTGTTGTTGCAACCGGAATCAAATTACACATCTGCACTATGGGGAAACCTGCTTTTTCGAGTTCTTTTACCATCGTTGCACCGCAACGTGTACAGGTTCCTCAGGTACTGGTCATTATTATTCCGTCCACACCGTCTTCCTTAAGGTATGGAATCATTTCCCTTGCCATTCTCGCAGCTTCATTTTCAGTTGTGCCGGTACCCACCGTTGAATAGAACCAGTTATGGAGTGAACCGATCTTTCCTTCCTTCACAAAATGCTTCATGGCATCTATTGGTACGACTACGTTGGGATCAGCATCTGCAGCAGATGGGTCGTAACCTGCATGTATCGTCTTGTATACTCCGGGTTCGAGTCTGTCAACTCCTGAAATATCGTATCTTCCCCACCTTGTGGCAGATGCCGACTGGATTCTGTCAGGATTGTCGACGGGAACAATACCCCCTGAAGTCACCATTGCGATCTTTGCCTTGGAGAGATCCTTAATACCGGGTGCCACGGGAACTCTTTCCTTTAGCTTTATTGGAAGTTCAGTCTGGAATTCTTCACCGTTGAGCTTTTTAATTATCATTTCAACTGCCCTTTCGGCAGCTGTCTTTCCGTCTTCACGCCATACCTGATGACGGATTCCTCTTACAAAGAAGCCACCTTCTTCCTGGGGAATCATCTTTTCACCGGAAAGGATTCTCTCTGCAAGAGAAGCCATTGCCGTGATATCCTTTTTCATGGATGCGGCACTTGTTCCTCCGGGCATTATATAGACATCCTGCCTGAACATTTCAACACCGGGATTTTCTTCGTTCATGGAAGTTACCGCAGGAACTCCGTACTTATCTTCTATATGCTTTGAGATTGTTCCGCAGGCGACACCGTATCTTCCTGCCTGGAAGGCAGGGCCTGCGAGGAATATATCGAATTTTTTATCACCTATGAGTTCATCTGATTTTTTCAGAGCTTCTTCCGTATGGGATCCCATGTAGTTGTCACCGCATACAAGAGTACCAATTATTTCAACATCAGGCAGGGCCGCCTTATATGCAAGTATGGGACCTTTAAGGTCTTCCATAAAAAGAGGTTCAGTATCCGCCTTGTCTTCACCGCCGATTCCTGCAAAAAACTGATTGAGATATATCAAAGCCTTTTTCATTTCAGTACCTCCTAAAATTCTTTTACTGTCTTGGGGGACCATCCGATTACCTGGTCTCCGCAGAATGTGCTGTTGTTTTCTATTATTATCGATCCGTCTTCCCTGACTGTAGGCCCTAAAATCTCATCGAAGGCCCATCCTCCTGAAAGTCCGTCCCTTCCTGCAGCTTCAAGTTCACCTATTACCCTTTCCATCGGTGGAAGTTCTATAAGTTCAGATACATTTCCTCCTGAAACTATTGCATCGGCAAGTTCATCCAGCGCAACAAGGGGCTGGCTTTTTCCATCCCTTCCTGTACATTCGTTGGTAAGACCCACTGTGGAAACTCCGGCTTTTTCAAGTTCAACAAAACAGGCTATAAAATCGGCATCGGGATTTCCGTATCCTTCTTCAGCAAGGATTGCACCGTCTGCTCCAATTATCTTTGCAAGGTCGGCAACGTGCTGTGCTGATCTCTGTTTCTGTTCCAGGGATACGTTGAGATTGGAAAGGATGACTCCCAGGAAATTGAGTGATTTTCCGTGTTCTTCGTATAACTTTCTGATTACCGGATTATTCTGGAAATCGTAGGTGGACCATTTAGAAGAACATGGCATGAATGAACCGTCTATTATTGCACCGTCCAATACTTCATTGGGATGTACCAGTGTCGGTATGAAGTGGTTTAAGTCCCATCCGTAGAAGAGTGAATTGTATCCCATTTCTTCCATCTGGCTCTGTGGCTGCATTATATAAACTACAGAAGGGAGTTTTTCAGTGTTTTCATCCCTCTTCCCGATGGCTCCGAGGTCCAGTACTTTTACTGAATCAGGTTTCTGGCTTCTGTCTATGTGGAATGCCAGATACTGCGCAAATTTATGTGCAGCCCACCTTATTGCGTGGTTTTTCTTCTGCTGTTCATGTCTTTCTTCCACTTCATCGGTATCGATTACAAGACATATATTGATAAGCCCTGAATAGTAGGTTAAATCCTTTCCTGGTCCTGCCATGTCGATGATGCCATCCCCGAAGGATCCCCAGTGCATTCCCACACCCAGTACAGAAACTCCCTTAAGGCAGTTGGTCCTTCCGTTTCCGTTTTTGACAACTTCTCCAGTGACACCAGGAAAAGTAGGTTTTCCGTCGGTCTTTGCCCTTGGTTCCACAGCTTCCTTGACAGGAACTATCCTTATTTCTTCGCCGGGCTTTGCAATCTCAATCCGGCAGTCAGTGATGTGCTCGTCTTCCCTTATAAACTTCACTGCTTCTTCTTCATTGATAGTGAGGATTCCATCCTTAAACACCGTACGGTCACCAAAGACAACATCCCTTACTTCAAAATCCGCAAGTTCAAGTTTCATTTTTCCAGCCTCCACTACATATATTTATTAAGGCAAGTATAGATGTTATCGTATTCAAAGTAAACGTGTTTATTTAATAAATTTGTTTTTCATAAATACAAAAAAAGAAAATCCCACGCAGGATTTCCTCATATATAACATCATTTAATAACTTTATAAATATATTTATTTAAATTCCGGATAAACTGAGGATGTTTTCGATGTAATCCATAAATTTATCTTCGAGGGCAATAATCTCAGGTTCCTGAAGATTATTGTCTATGATACTGTAGAGCATACCCTGATAAAGGTAAATCATCATCTCATTCATATCCTCAATATTGAACCCTTCTGAGGTTCCACCGGTCCTTTTAAGGAGCTGACGCAGGACCGACATATTCCTTGTTCTTAAAGTACATCCCCTCATCATGCTTTCAAGGTCGATGGAGTGGGTTTCAAGTTCCTCAGGAAACATCCTGAAATAGTAATCGAAGAGTTCACACAGAGTGAATTTGGGTGTTGTAAAAAATATGGCCCTGTATATTTTGGGATTGCGGAAAGAATAGTAAATGAACTTCTTCCATATCATTAAAAATCTCTCCCTCGGGTCTTTTATTGGTTCAACATCATTCTTAAGACTTAAATGGTAGTCCCTTAAATACTTTATCGAAGCAAAGCCCACCAGGTATTCGAGGTTTTCAAAATAATTGTAGACCGTCGCAACATTGTAACCTGCCAGAGCTGCAACCTTCCTTACAGTCAGTGCTTCTATTCCCTCTTCTTCTATTATCCTGTTGGCTGCATTGACAAAATAGGACATGGTCCGCATCCTCTGTATATCTTTATTGTTATTTCCTTCAGAAGTTTTCTGCATTTATTTCCTCTCAGTATATATAAGTTTGAATGACTAATTCACATTCAGTGTTAAAACCCATGGTATAGCTTATCGGTTCTCAATTATTCATTCTACACTTTTATATCAATCCTTAATACCCGATTTTACAACTTCTTCGTTATCTTCAATTATCCAATCTTAAGTTTCAGATTATAAATATAGTTCTTCATATTGAAAGAAAATCCCACCGACAATACCCTTGTCCGGATAATTCCCGCATCTGCATAATTCTCCCGAAGGTAACTGGGAAATATTCTTTCCGGCGAACTAAAAAGACCTCATTCACTCTTTTCCCTTTTAGTGGCGTGAGTGATTGAAGTCTTTCCTGTGTCTTA
>JBDHVQ010000137.1:0-5427 GCA_039809845.1 Clostridiaceae bacterium
AATCCTGCTATTATAGGAATCAGAAAAATCACACCGAAGTATCGGTTGTCCTTAAGGTTTTCGGGAATCATTCCGCCCCTCCGAATCTTCTGTCCCTCTTCTGATAGTCGCAAATGGCCTGTCTTAAATCCTGTCTTTTAAAATCGGGCCAGTTGATTTCTGAAAACCAGAATTCAGAATATGCTGCCTGAAAGAGCATGAAATTGGATAACCTTTCTTCACCCGAAGGTCTTATTATAAGTTCAGGTTCAGGTATATCCCCGGCATAAAGATTTTTTCTTACCGCTGCTTCATCGATATCCCCGGGATTTATTTCACCATCTAATACCTTCTTCGCCAGAATCCTTGCAGCCCTTGCAATTTCGGCCTGTCCGCCGTAGTTCAATGCAAGATACATGTGGACACCCTTGTTATCCTTACTTTTTTCGTATGCACTTTCAAGTTCTTTTACGCATACTTCCGGAAGCTTTTCAATATCTCCTATGTGATCGATTATCACTCCGTTTTCATGGAGTTCCCTGAATTCATTCCTTAAATAGCTGACTAAAAGATTCATAAGGAATCCGACTTCGTCCTTTGACCTTTTCCAGTTCTCCGTTGAAAATGCGTAGAGGGTAAGATATTTAACCCCCAGTGCATCGCATTCCTTGATTATTTCCCTTATGGTTTCAACTCCGGCCTTATGCCCCATGGACCTCGGAAGGCCTTTTTTCTTCGCCCACCTTCCGTTGCCGTCCATAATGATGCCTATATGCTGAGGAATTCTTTCCATATCAGGCAAAGGAGATTTGTTTTCTATGTCAGAAAGAGCCATTTTGTGCCCTCCTAGATGGTCATTACTTCCTTTTCCTTGGTTTCCACTGATTGGTCCACTTTCTTTATGTAGCTGTCAGTAAGTTTCTGTATATCTTCTTCTCCCTTTTTGATTTCATCTTCAGAGAGATCTTCACCCTTTAATTTCTTTACCTTATCTATGGCATCACGTCTTACATTTCTTACAACTATCTTTGCTTCCTCGCCGTACTTCTTTACTCTTTTAACGAGGTCTTTTCTTGTTTCTTCAGTGAGCTCAGGTATTACAAGTCTTATCATCTGTCCGTCATTTGTGGGATTGATTCCAAGGTCTGATTTCTGTATTGCCTTTTCTATTTCCTTCAGCATGGGTTTTTCCCATGGAGTTACAGTAAGCATCCTGGGTTCAGGAACTCCCACATTTCCAACCTGGTTTAAAGGAACCTGTGAACCGTAGTATTCCACAGTAATCTTATCGAGCATGGTTGGGTTTGCCCTTCCCGCTTTAAGTGTCATAAGTTCTGATTCGAGGTTTGAAAGGGACTTCTTCATTTTTTCTTCGCTGGTTTTAAGAATGTCTTTTAACATATTAAATTTCCTCCTGACTTATAATTGTTCCTATATTTTCGCCTTCAATGGCTCTTTTTATATTGCCTGGTTCATCGAGTGCAAATACTATTATCGGAATGTTGTTGTCCTTGCACAGTGCCATGGCAGGTGAATCCATGGCCTTAAGGCCTTTTTCAAGGACTTCCTGGTATGTCAGTGTATCGAATTTGACTGCATCGTCAAAAATATTGGGATCCTTGTCGTAGACTCCATCCACTTTCTTTGCAAAGAGAATGGCTTCAGCTTCAATTTCGGCAGCTCTTAATGCGGCTGCAGTATCAGTTGAGAAGTATGGGTTTCCTGAACCTGCCGCAAATATTACTACCCTTCCCTTTTCAAGATGTCTTACGGCACGTCTTCTGATATAAGGTTCGCATATCTCCCTCATTTCTATGGCAGACTGGACTCTTGTGGCTACACCTATATCTTCAAGGGAATTCTGAAGGGCAAGGGCATTTATACAGGTTGCGAGCATTCCCATATAGTCTGCGGTGGTCCTGTCCATTCCGCCTCCCTGTCTTCCCCTCCATATATTTCCGGCACCTATAACTGCACCGACTTCAACTCCCATATCGACCAGTTCCTTGATTTCCTTTGAAATTCTTAAGGCAACTTCAAAGTCTATCCCGAAACCTCCCGGACCTGCCAGGGATTCCCCTGAAAGCTTCAGCATCACTCTTTTATATTTTGAATTCATTAAAACCTCCGGCATTATTATTATGTCCTTATCCAATTCATTATACCCCAACTGCCTCACCGATTTCCACAGAAAATCAGCATCAGTCAAAGGAAGGAATCAAAGGAATCAAAACGTAAGTCAAAAATACGGGTATACAGGAAAAGACCCGCAGATTATACTTTCCGCAGGTCTTTTTGTTTAAAGTTCATCAGTATTATTTACTGCTGTTATTATTTGTTCCCCATCTGTGCCGCAACTTCTGCTGCAAAGTCTTCTTCTCTCTTTTCAAGACCTTCGCCCTTTTCATACCTTACAAAGTCCATGAGTTCCATCTTTCCAAGAGTCTTTGATTCTTCTTCGATGTACTTTGAAACGGAAAGGTCAGGATTCTTTACAAATGGCTGGTCAACGAGACATACTTCCTTGTAGTACTTGGAGATTCTTCCCATTACCATCTTTTCAACTATGTTTTCAGGCTTTCCTTCGTTAAGCGCCTGAACCCTGTATATTTCCTTTTCCTTTTCAAGTGTATCGTTGTCCACCTGATCCTTGTTTAGGAAAAGAGGGTTTGTTGCAGCTACGTGCATTGCAATATCCCTTGCAACCTTCTGAGCCTCAGCTGACGGTCTTTCACATGCAAGAGCAACGAGGACACCTATCTTTCCACCCATATGGATGTAGGAAGCTATAACTCCGTTTTCGATCTGCATGCTTGTGAATCTTCTAAGGTTCATGTTTTCACCGATCTTTGCAATAAGACCAGTTATCTTGTCTTCAACGGTTTCACTGCCGATCTTTTCTTTTCTGAATGCTTCGATGTCACTTACTTCAGTTTCAGCAGCAAGTTTTGCAAAGTCATCTGCTGCAGCCTTGAATTCATCGTTTAAGGAAACGAAGTCAGTTTCACAGTTGAATTCAACTATTCCACCCTTTTTCATATCGTCTGAAACATATGTTGCGACAACACCTTCAGCTGCAATTCTTCCGGCTTTTTTCGCAGCGGATGCAAGACCCTTTTCCCTTAATATTTCAACTGCCTTTTCCATGTCTCCGCCGGCGTCTGTAAGAGCCTTCTTGGAGTCCATCATTCCGGCACCTGTCATGTCTCTTAATTCTTTAACCATCTGAGCTGTAATCATAGTATTTCCTCCCTGGGAATCTTTGTATTCTTGTTTATTGTAATTTACCTTTGTTAAATCCAGTTACTTAAGTTCTGTAAAATCCACACCGTCGTCGCCCAGGATCAGTCTTTCTCCCCTGTTTATGACAATGAACGGTATTCCCACCTTGCCTTCTTCCCTGACTTTTTCAAACATGGGGTTTTTATCCCTGTAGTCAAGAAAGGCTTTAAGGTTACTTAAGTTCTCTGAGATATTTGCATATATGAATTTAATACCTTCGTCCTCGAGCTGTTTTTTAAGTGTTACACAGCCGGAACAGTACTGGGAACCGAACACAGTAATCTGTTTTTTCTTTTCCATTATTGTCTCCACTCCGCATTTTAAGATATTTAATCTGTCTTATGTATTTAGGTCTCATTCCAAAGAAAAGGGCCATGGAATTCCATAAACCCTTTTTTACGGTCTTATTATTAAAATGGATTATGCTTCAACTGCTGTTTCTTCAGTTTCGCTTCCGTCTTCACTTTCTTTTTCGTACTGTGCTTCTTCCATCTGTTCGCCCTGTCTTCCTTCCATAACAGCGTCACCTAATTTTGCAGCGATAAGTTTTACCGCTCTTATGGCGTCGTCGTTTCCGGGGATAACATAGTCAACTTCATCCGGGTCACAGTTTGTATCAACTATTGCAACTACAGGAATTCCAAGTGTGTGGGCTTCGGAAATGGCAATTCTTTCCTTCCTCGGATCGACAACGAACATACATCCTATGTTGTCAGCATTTAAGTTTCTAATTCCGCCGAGGTTCTTTTCGAGCTTATCCATTTCATTCATAAGTGATGCAACTTCCTTCTTTGGAAGAACATCGAATGTTCCGTCTTCTTCCATTGTGTTTAATTCTTCAAGTCTTGCAATTCTTGACTTGATTGTCTGGAAGTTAGTGAGCATTCCGCCGAGCCATCTGTTGTTGACATAGTGCATTCCCACTCTGTCCGCTTCTTCCTGTATTGCTTCCTGAGCCTGCTTTTTTGTCCCTACGAAAAGAACTTCCTTGCCTTCCTGTGAAACTTCCCTTACGAAGTTATAGGCTTCTTCAACCTTCTTTACAGTCTTCTGAAGGTCGATGATGTAGATACCGTTCCTTTCTGTGAAGATGTATGGAGCCATCTTGGGGTTCCATCTTCTTGTCTGGTGTCCGAAGTGAACACCTGCTTCGAGCAGCTGCTTCATTGAAATTACTGACATATTTGATTCCTCCTGGTTTTTCCTCCATACTTCCTGTAAAAGACCGACCATAAAGGCACCGGGTCTTGAAAAAGAAATATGTGTGTATTTTATACCTCAGAAATTATAACACCCCTGTGACAGTAATGCAAGTATTATCAAAAATGGAACTAACAAATAACGATCCCAAATAACGATCCGTAACGATCCGTAACGATCCGTAACGATCACGCAACGGTCATCATCCTGAGAATTATTATACTGACAGCCATTCTTCCCTGACAATTTTATACTGCCTTCTCTTCGAAGATCTGCTGTGAACCTGCTCAGGACTGATATTCAGGAGGTACTTTTCTGAATCAGTATTTTTCTTTTACGGGATGTCTTATTCTTTTACGGGAAGTCTTATCCTTTTACAGGATGTCTTATTATTGTTCTGTACTTTTCAGGTATGGTTCTCCGGGGATCTGAAAGGTAGATTTCGTGGTGTCTTCTGAAATCAGAAAAATCAGAGGCAAGATTATTTTCTTCCATATAAGTTTCTATTTTTTTCACTGACTCTCTTTCAGTATCATAGCTGCCCACATGAAGAATCTGAACACACATTCCTTCATCCATTGTAATTTTCTTTATTCTATAAGTCCGGATCTCCGGATTTTTCTTCCTTACTTCCTCCTTTGCCCACTGAACATCCTCATCCTTAATAAAATCGGGAAGCATAATAAGGCTAATCCATGAAAAATCACCCTTTCTTTCCATGTCGTAACCATTCACGCCCTCCTGCCACCAGAGTCCTTCAAGGGGAGGCACGACATATTCGAAAAAACCTTCTATTTTATAATTTCCCTTATAACTCATTCTGAGTGCATATGAAACGGAGTAAAGAGCTTCCAAGGCATCCTTGTATTCACCATTTTCATCATTCGGATTTCCCTTCCCTTCAAACGATAAGTAATTTATCATGCCCGGATTAACCGTTTCAGGTTTCTTCCCGGCACCGAAAAG
>JBDHVQ010000138.1:0-5426 GCA_039809845.1 Clostridiaceae bacterium
CCGAATTTTCCAAATGCCAGTGTGAATGCATTCTGTGTGACAAGGGCACCTGAAAGGCTGGGGTCCGCATTGGATCCTGTAACAAGTACGACCATGGCTGTTGAAGTACAAACTATTACTGTACATATCCATACTCCGACCATGGCTACAAGTCCCTGTTCCACCGGGTGTTTAACTTCCGCCGCTGCATGGGCATGAGGAGTTGAACCCATTCCTGCTTCATTGGAGAAGAGCCCCCTTGTGACACCGTACCTCATCGCCTGTGTAACAGTTGTACCTATGATACCTCCTCCTACAGCTGCAGGATTGAATGCACCTATAAATATGGATCTTAATGAAGGGACAACCTGATCCCTGAATATTATCATTACGATTATTGAACCCAGTATGTAAAGAAGGGCCATGACCGGTACAACGAGTTCTGCAAAGGAAGCTATTCTTTTCATTCCCCCTATGAATACGAGGGCAGCACATACTGAGAGAATCACTCCTATAAGGAGAGGATTCATCCCTGTGGATTTATTTATTGCAGAGGATATGGAGTTACTCTGCACCATGTTTCCAACAAATCCTAAAGCAGCAATTATGGCCACCGAGAAGAAGGTTGAAAGGAATTTTGAATACTTTTCAGCCTTTGTTCCCTTGAATCCGTTTGAAATATAATATGCAGGTCCGCCGACATACTGTCCGTCCCTCTTTTCCCTGTATCTCTGGGCGAGGACTGCCTCAGAGAAAATGGTTCCCATTCCGAAGAAGGCAGAAACCCACATCCAGAAAATAGCACCCGGTCCTCCCATCATTATTGCGGTTGCAACACCTGCGACGTTTCCAGTACCTACCTGGGCTGCAACGGCTGTAGCAAGTGCCTGGAAGGAAGACATGCCGGATGCATCATCATCCTTGTCCTTCTTCCTGAATAATCCTCCGAAGGTATTTGAAAAAGCCTTTTTAAGTTTTGAAAGCTGCGGGAAGCCCAGAAATGTTGAATAAAATATCCCGCAGGATAAAAGCAGTGTGAAAAGGAGCGGAAATGTGATGAATCCCGAGACCTTTTCGATGATATTTGTGACAGTTGCCATAATAAATCTCCTTGATATTTTGATAATAAATTTATGATAACTTTTTTTCACATGTTTTTGGAGCTTTTTATATACTTTTCACAAATTAAAGTGACATAAAATGGTATTTTATCATCATAATAATAAACCGTGGTTGGTAATATTAATCCCTCTGCATATAAAGTGATTTTTTATGGTTTTTTACCTTCAATTATTTATATTTTTCAAATCAATTATGAATTTATTCATTATTGACACCCATATGAATATAATAAAATTTATACTGCATATTATTCTTCTTAAATATCTAAGCTACGATTACAGCAGTTATTTTTTATCATTCTCCTGGTTTTTTATTCACTCTATTTATTTTTACCAATTAATTTTTATATGATATAAATGAATTTATAATCATTATAACTTTCATAAATATATTTATCATATTGATAATAAAGGAAATGATGGAGACAATTTTAATATATTGTATTTGCAAGAATATATTTCCTCTTGTAAAAAGAGAAATGGTGGGTTATGATTTTACCATATGAACAGGCAGTGACGGGAAGAGTACTTTTTATGAGGTTTCAAAGAGAGCCGGCGGTGGTGGAAATCCGGCAGACCAGGTATCAAGGAAAAACGCCCCTGAGCCTTCCCCCCGAAAATAAAAGTAGGCGGGAACGTAATTTCGCGTTAAGAAATTTACAGATACCATCACCTTCTTAAGGTGGCGGTGAAAAGGGTTGGCACCACGAGAACTTCGTCCCATGTGAGGACGGGGTCTTTTTTATTTTTATCCGTAAGTCTGTTTTAAAAAAATATTGTTTCAGGGAGGAACTTTTATGGTGCTTTTAAGGGATATATTTAAAAATCCTGAAGAATTTGCCGGCAGGGAAATTGAAGTTTCCGGCTGGATAAGAACACTCAGAATGTCCAAAAACTTTGGATTCATGGAACTGAATGATGGTACTTTCTTTAAAAATCTTCAGGTTGTAATGGAAGAAAATATGAAGGGTTTCCAGGAAGCAGGTCATTACCCCATCGCCACGGCTGTGAGGGTAAAAGGAACACTCGTACTTACACCGGGTTCCAAACAGCCCTTTGAATTAAAGGCAGATGAAGTGATACTCGAAGGAAAATCAGATTCAGATTATCCTCTTCAGAAAAAGAGACACAGCTTTGAGTACTTAAGAACCATTGCACATTTAAGACCAAGGGGAAATACATTCTCTGCACTATTCAGAGTAAGGAGCCTTGCCGCATTTGCAATCCACAAATTCTTCAATGAGAGGGGATTTGTATACGTCCACACTCCGATAATAACAGGATCTGATGCAGAGGGAGCCGGCGAATCCTTCAGAATCACGACCCTTGATCTTGAAAATATTCCAAGGGGTGAAGACGGAAAAACCGACTATAAGGAAGATTTCTTCGGAAAATCCACAAACCTTACAGTTTCAGGACAGCTACAGGGTGAAGCCTATGCACTTGCCTTCAGAAACATCTATACATTCGGCCCTACATTCCGTGCCGAAAATTCAAATACTGCCCGTCATGCAGCTGAATTCTGGATGATAGAACCTGAAATATCATTTGCTGATTTAAAGGACGACATGCAGCTTGCCGAAGACATGCTAAAATACATTATTAATTACCTTCTTGAGGAAGCTCCGGAAGAAATGGAATTCTTCAATAGTTTCGTAGACAAGGGACTCATAGAAAGACTTACAGCCCTTGTAAATTCAGAATTCAAAAGCATAACCTATACAGAGGCTGTGGAAATTCTTAAAAAATCAGGAAAGAAATTTGAATATCCCGTTGAATGGGGAGCTGACCTTCAGACAGAACACGAAAGGTACCTCACAGAAGAAGTTTTCAAAGGCCCACTCTTTGTAACTGATTACCCCAAAGATATCAAAGCTTTCTACATGAGACAGAATGATGACGGAAAGACAGTTGCCGCCATGGACTGCCTTGTACCGGGAGTGGGTGAAATAATCGGAGGATCTCAAAGAGAAGAAAGATACGATATTCTCCTTGAAAGAATAAGGGAGATGAACCTTCCCGAAGAAGACTACTGGTGGTACATGGACCTCAGAAAATACGGATGTGCAAAACATGCAGGATTCGGACTTGGTTTTGAGAGACTCATAATGTATGTAACAGGAATGACCAACATAAGGGACGTTCTTCCTTTCCCCAGAACCACAGGAAGCGCAGAATTTTAAAAAACAGCAGGATCTCTATTGATGGATCTTAAAAGATGCATCCCAAAAACAAAATAAAAGATTCAAGAAAAGACCCTGGAATTTCTTCCGGGTCCTTTTTTGAATCTGATCTCTTTATTCAAACAGCCTGACTGATCTTATAATTACACCAATTGCTGTTTTACCAGTTGCTATTTTACGTATCTTACAACGATCTTTCTTATGATATCATCGCCTGACACTGTGTATTCAGCATCGCCGATCTTATATATATCTCCTCCCCAGTATCCGAATGTATCCCTGAATGCCTGAAGTGAATCGCCTGCTGTAAATCCGCCCGGTATTTTAACACCAGGTGCTGTTATTATAACTTCTGAAACTTCGGCAGTATCTTTATCGTAGCCAAGAACCACGTTTTCACCGTTCCATGTCGCATCCACAAGTGTCATTCCGTCTTCTTCAGAATATTCAGCTGTATCGTAATCCACGCTGAAACCTGATTCTTCAAATGCACCTATTGCTGCAGGCAATGGAATTACAGCTTCCCCAGCCTGTATAACTGAATCTTCTATTGAAGCATCAGAGACATCAGTTATATCTGTTTCAGGAAGTGATGCAGTCTCACCGCCGTTTATTTCTGTGTTTTCAGAGTTGTCGTTTTCTGTGGGTATGTAGATCGGTGTTTCAGGTGTCTTCACAGTGGGATTGCCCTGAGCTTCTTCAGTTTCAGAATCCCCTGAAGTATCGGCTGAAGTATTTACTGCCTTTGTTCTGAATTCACCCTCATTGTTGCTGTTCATGTCCGCATTGGAACTCTTTGGCTGGGAAGTGCTGGAAGAATTGAGCTTAAGTTCCGGCCTTGTACCTGCAGTGGTTGTGATTATTGGTGCAGTTGAAACTGCAGTCGTTGTGGCAGCAGGTCTCTTTGGTGTACAGGATGTTAGAAGTGCAGCCCCCATCATTATTATCATTGCTTTTTTCAAAATTTTATTCCTCCCGAATTTTACATTCTCTTTTATGTCCCATCATTTATAACACATGACTCACCCGTCATGGATGAAATAGTACTTTATACGTGTTAAATTTCTATGAAAACGAAAAATAAGGATATATTTATGTTTAAAAACATATCCGGTAATTTCTCTTTTGCTGGACTTTTCAGTGTCATATTATTATACCACCACAGACGGTGTAATAATAAGTACTTTTATTCAAAACTTCATTAATTTACTTGCATCGTTGTGTCGGTTCTTTGCGTTGGTTCTCATCCTGTCCGTTTTTCGTAAGGAAGGAATAATGTAAAAATGTTATTTTTAAGACAATTTTATGGTAAATTTAATTTTGAAGGATTAAACTGACTTTGGTATGTATGCGGGTCAATAAAAAGACAACTGTCTTTTAAATGCCCTTTGTTGATATTCAAAAAGTGATAAAAGTGAAAAAATTGTTGAAAATCATGGTAAAACAGGAAATTTATCTTTTTAATTTATTATCTTTTTTTGTATAATTTTAAAATAAACTAATACTTTCCAAAGGGGGCCTATGGATCTTAGAATCAGAAAAACAAAAAAGCAGCTCAGGGAATCCCTGGTAACACTGGCCGGGGAAAAACAGCTCAACAGGATTGCAGTGACGGAATTATCCCGGCATGCGGGAATAAACAAGGCGACTTTCTACTTACACTACAGCAACATCTACGATCTCGTCCATGAAATAGAGGATGAAATGATTGATGAGTTTGTAAGAAAACTTGGAAAAGTGGACAGTTTTTTCAGAAACTTCCCTCTTTTTCTCGACGTCATGAAGGAAACATACTATGAAAACAGACCCTTCATGTTCATTCTCTACAGCAACAACATGACTCTGGAACTTCAGGACAGGATCATCAGCGTTCTTATTGAAAAGATAAAGGAAGAGAATCCTCATATAGACTTCAATGAAGATTTAAGACCGATTCTCATGCTTTGTCTCAGAGGAGTTCTCGACATAAGACTTTACGATGAATTCAGGGATTACGAAAGATTAAAGAAAAATCTCACCCAGTTTATTGAATTCCAGGCAGAATACTACAGGGCGGTTACCAGAAGATCGGCTGAATATATGGAAATCAGCTGAAAAAAGTAACGCACTTAAGGCAGCTCCTCAGAACGGAACTGCCTTTTTC
>JBDHVQ010000139.1:0-5425 GCA_039809845.1 Clostridiaceae bacterium
ATCAGAAACAACTGGTATGGAGAAATCTTCTGAGAGAAATAATGGAAATTCCGCAGATCTTTCATCATTACTTCTTAAAGTATTCCTTCTTTTAAAGAAAATTCTTATTCTGATACTTAAGGGATTTCTGAAGGTTTAAAGCATGGAATACTCATGCATTGAGATCCAGTTTATTGATATTCTGCTCTATATATGCGGATATCTGCACTTAAGACATGAAAAAAAGTCCTTCCTTTAGGGGAAGGGCTTTTTCCTGTTACTTTAATTCATTTATGGCTTCTCCCATATCGTAATTGATAAATCCGGTGAAGCCTTTTTCTTTTAATTTATCCAGGTATGGTCCCATTTTCTTAGGTTTTTCTATGAGTGTTATTTCGTATATATCCCTTAATTCCTCTGCTCTCTGGAATGCATCGGGATAGTTTTCAGGAGAATAGATGAATGCTATTTTCCTTGGTCTGTCCGGTATTTCAAATCCTCTTTCCATAAGGATACTGAATATTCTTTCAAATCCTATGGAGATTCCGACTGCAGGTATATCTTCTCCGAGGAATTTTCCTATGAGGTTGTCGTATCTTCCGCCGCCTGCTATGGCTCCTCTGAATTCATCGGATTCAACTTCAAATACGGTGCCTGTATAATAACCCTGGCCTCTTACAAGGGATGGATCAAATACAACTTTATATGAGACATTATCGTATTTTTTCATATTTTCTTCAGCGATTACTGAGGCATTGTGTACTACGTATTTAAGGCTTTCAAGGGCTTCTTTTTCGTCTGTTATTGATTCGATGTCTTCAAATGATATAGGTCCCTTGTTTAGCTGATTTTTTAATGTTTCAATGGCTTCGGGGCTGTATCCTTTTTCAGTGAGTTCTGCTGAAACTCCTTCAGTGCCGATCTTGTCGAGTTTATCAAAGGATATGCATACTGATTCCAAGTCTTCTTCATTGAATCCCATACCCTTAAGCATGGATTTTAAGACTCTTCTGTCATTTACTTTTATTGTAAATTCCTTTAATCCAATACCTATCAGAGTTTCTGAAATTACGTGAAGGATTTCAACTTCAACTGTAGGTGAATCTGATCCAATTACGTCTATATCACACTGGGTGAATTCTCTCAGTCTTCCTTTCTGGGGTCTTTCAGCCCTGTATACTGATCCCACCTGAATTACCTTGAAAGGAAGAAGGAGTCTGCCTCTGTTGTTTGCCACATATCTGCACAGGGGGAGGGTTAAGTCATACCTTAATCCCATATCTGAGAGTTCATTCTCATCTCCTGATTCCAGGGCTTTTTCAAGTTTTTCCCCTCTTTTCATAATTTTAAAAACGAGGTTTAAATTATCTCCGCCATCACTCTTGTCTAAGTTTTCAGAATCTTCAAGGGCTGGGGTGATTATTCTTTCAAAACCATATTTTCTGTAGTTTTTAAGAATAGTATCCTGCAGATAATCCCTGATTTCGGATTCCCTGGGGGAATAATCATTGGTACCTTTTACCGGTGTTTTTTTCATGTTTTCACTTCCTTGATTTCTATTGAAAATGACTAAAATATCAGGAACCAGTCCCGTTCCTGATATTTTAAGCCTTTCAGTTATTTCTTTTGTATATTACTTTATTTTTGACTTGTCGAGTGAATCGAGGTACTTTTCAAGTTCAGGAGTAATTTCAGCAATTGTTCCTTCTTCAAATGGACTCTTTAATCCTACCATCGGTGCGAGTTTCTTGAATGGATAAAGCCCTGCCTTTTTACATACTTCAAGATATGAGTTCCATGATTCTTCGTGGTTTTTCATGTCCTTTATGAAGTACTGGAATGCGCATACCTGTGAAATGGTGTAGTCGAGGTAATAGAATGGGTAGAGATATACATGGAGCTGCCTCTGCCATTTTCCGCCTGACTGGAGATAGTCATTTCCTTCGTAGTCAAAATGGGGGAGATATTTCTTTTCTATTTCCCTGTATTTGTTTCTTCTTTCTTCAGGTGTAGCTTCGGGGTTTAAATAAACCCATTCCTGATATTCATCGATTGAAGCTCCGTAGGGGAGGAACTTAAGTCCTGATACCACATGTGCATAGTAGTACTTTTCGGTATCATCACCGAAGAATCCTTCCATCCATGGATGTGTGAAGAATTCCATGGACATAGAATGTATTTCTGCAACTTCTGAAGTAAAGCTCCTTAAATCGAGAGGTCTTACATTTCTCTGAAGATATCCCTGGAAAGCATGGCCCGCTTCATGAGTCAGGACATCCACGTCGCCTGAAGTTCCGTTGAAGTTTGAGAAGATGAAGGGAACATCGTAGTCAATGATGTTTGTCATGTAGCCGCCGGGTGCCTTTCCTTCCTTGTTTGTAAGGTCCATGAGCCCCTGGTTTACCATTACACTGAAGAATTCATCAGTTTCAGGTGAAAGTTCTTTATACATTTTCTTCGCATGGTGGACAAGGTATTCCTCTTCTCCCTTCGGAGTGGGGTTTCCGGAAAGAAAATCGAGTGCATAGTCGTAGTACTTCATATCTTCAATACCGATTCTCTCAGACTGTTCCTTTACTATCTTGTTTACAAGGGGAACAACCGATTCAGCAATCTGATCCCTGTACTTTCTTGCATCTTCCTGATTCCAGTCTGTCCTTCCCATCCTTGCATAAGCCATGGGTATGAAGCTGTCATAACCCATCTTCTTTGCCATTTCAGTTCTTACTTTAACAAGTTCATCGTATATTCTGTCGAGTTCTTCGATATTGCTGTCGTACCATCCCCATACAACTTCATTTGCTTTTCTTCTGACTTCCCTGTCAGGCGACTGCATGAGTTTCATCATTGAAATAAGAGTTCTTTTTTCACCTTCATATTCAACCATTGCCGAAGCTGTAAGCTTCTGATATTCAGAAGCGAGCTTGTTTTCCTTTACCAGGTCTTCTGATATTGCAGGTGTGAATATTTTTGTGGATACTTCAAGTTTTTCAAGTAAATGATCACCGTATTTTTCCCTGAATTTGTCCTTAAAAGGGGATGCAAGGATGACCTGGGCCTTGTTATTTGCTATTTCACTGAAAAGAGGTGAATTTTCATCCCAGAATTCTTTTTCTCCGTCGTAGAATTCATCCCTTGTGTCAATGGTATTTCTTATGTTTGCAATGGTTGCAAGTGTGTCCAGTCTTGAAAGATGTCTGTCCAATGCTTCATATGCACTGAAGAACTCTTCTTCATTCTTCGCATCTTCCATTTTCTTGATTTCGATTTCGAGCTGTGGTCTTTCTTCGGTAAGATCCGGTCTTTTGTACTCCATGTCTTTGAAATTCATCTTCTAAATCCTCCCAGATTTTCTTTTTATCTATATTTTAGTATCTGATAAGTATGTATAAGTGTTGTCTTTAGGGTCCCGATAAGTTCTGTAATGCACAGAATCCTAAGACTTGTAAGACTTATCTATTAATCTATGTAGTTTTTCTTTTCCTTAAGTCTTTCAGTTATGTAATTATGGTCAAGGTCATCCCCGTAAACTGAAAGGAGGGGAGAAATCTCTATTTTTTCTTCAGTTTCAATGCCCATATTTTCAAGCCAGGAAGTTGTGAGATTCATGTACATCTCCCTTGCAGTTTCAACCGAATCCTGTCCTTCCCTGTTCTTTACAGGGGCAAATTCTTCTTCCCTTACGATATCGAGGACAGCCATATCGTCGGCTTCAGAGAAGATATCAAAATAAAGGCTTTCAAATTTATATCCGTTCGGTTCAGTAGGAGAAACTTCCTGCCCGTCATTTCCCATGTGTTTTATTTTTTTATGCTGTGCATAGTATTTTGTGTTTTTTTCAAGAGCCCTTCTGATAAAGTCTATTCTGAAAATATGCATGAGGACATTTCCTGATCCGAACCTGAGTTTTCCGTTTGTGTCTTTTTCTTCTGCCATGGCAGGAGATAATTCAATGTATTCTATTATTGAGGGTTTTCCGTTTCTGTAGGTAAATACACCGACCTTTTCAGAAGGAGATTTTTTCCTGACAGATTTACTGGCAATATCATATCCTTTCTTAACTGCATATCCGATGAAAAGAGGATCTGCGGGTCTTAAAAGAATGTTGTCCACACCGCAGAAGAATATGTACTTTATTCCCATATATTCCATTTCTTTTAACAGTCCCGCTTCATAGAGGGATGTGAAACACCCGCCGGAGCCATTGGGATTTTTGGAAACAGAACACTTTGAATCCATGAATATCTTTCCATTGGTATCAACTGAAGGGAAGACCTGCTGGGGGAAAAACTTCACTGATTCTTTTTCAAGGCCGAAATAGTCATTATCTTTAAAAAAACTTACCGTGGCATCGTTGTTTTCAGGACTTGTCATGATATACCAGGGTATTGGCCTGCCGGCTTTTTTTGAAAGATTGAGGATTCTTTCTCCGTGTATCTTAAAAAGTTCCTTCCCTGAAGGAAGTCCCACGGAAAAAGTTCCTTTCGGACCATCAAAGCCGAGCCTTGATCCCTGACCTCCCGCCACCTGTAATACACCAACAGTTCCTTTTTTCAGTTCTTCCATACCGATTTGGATGAGATTTTTCTTCTCTTCTTCTGTAAAATCCCTTATGTCGTCGGAAGAGATACTTTGAAGTTCGGACTTTTCTTCAGTTTCTGATTTCTTTTCAGCCACAAGTTCTCTGTAAAGTGAGGAAATCTTTTCTGCATCGAGGTTTTCTATGTCTTTTAAAAGATGTGATTTTTCATCATCAGAAAGTTCTCCGTAGTATTTAAGAAGGTGTTCCTGACCGTATTTTTCAAGCTTTTCAAGAGCGTCATTATAATTCAATTTTCTTCTCCCTGATAAGTTCAATTCACTCCTTATATTATACATTATCCAGAGGCATCCTCAAATATTGAGCATATTTTCCAAATCTGTTTACTTTTAAAAATGAGTAATGTATACTCACTTTGTAATTAGTGTATATACACATGAAAAGGAGACATAATGGAAAAGAACAGAAATGAATCCCATATTTCCACCAGGAATTTAGTGATAACAGCACTTTTAATTGCCCTTGCAATGATAATACCCATGTATTTCGGCTTTTTAAGAGTAGTGGTTCCGCCTTTCTTCACAGCGACCATCGCCTCACACGTTCCCCAGTTCATCGCTATGATGATTTCACCTGTGGTTGCGGTTGCAGTAGGTGCAGGTTCAGCTTTAGGGTTCTTCCTTGCAGGATACGGACCTGTTGTAGCTTTAAGAGCTACATCACATATCGTATGGGGACTTATGGGTGCCCTTATGATAAAGAAGGAACATAAACACCTTACAGCCGGCAAACTCATCACCATAATACTTCTTACAGGAGTAGTACACGGTGTATATGAAGGACTCGTAATAATACCATTCCTTGCACAGAAGGGAACACTTACATTTGCAGCTATAGGTGTTACAG
>JBDHVQ010000140.1:0-5395 GCA_039809845.1 Clostridiaceae bacterium
ATATGCCAGGGAACACATCGATGATTTTGTGTCCACTGTAAAGAAAGCTTTATTCTAGCATTTTGTGATTTCCCAGGTTTGTGTTAACCCGCAGTATATATGAAAGATAAAAAAGAAAATACAGTCAGAATAACTGAGATCCCTTCAGTCAATATGCATAAAGTATAGTCATATTACCTGAAGGAGTCTTTTTATTATGTATTTTTATCCTGGGACAATTCAATCAGAAATGCATTATAAAACTAACCGGATTGAATATTTTTGAAAACCATAGGATTCTTACAATAAGAACTGAATATAATATTAGATATTGACTGAATATAAAATTCGGTGTAAAGTGAAAATAATAAGATAGAATCAGGAGGATTTGAAAATGGGAATGTCAGAATTGTTTTTGGAAATTGATTCTTTAAATATTATTCTTTTTGAAGGTCAGGAAATATCGGAATATCCAAAAGTGGAAGATCAGGAATTAAATGAAAAAGCTAAAAGAATTTTGTCCTTTACCCGCAAATGCTTTGAAGATTCTAAAAATATCATTGCCATACATTCTGAAGCGAGGGATTTGATTCTTAGTCTCAGAGAACCGAAATTTGATTTTGAAAACGAATTTTTGTTGATTCTGGGTTTAAATCTCAGGTACCTGAATGTGAATTCAGAACCCGATCTGGGAACTGTAAAAAAGAAGATTTTCGAAGAATACTTCCAGAATAAATTTCCTGAAGATAAGAATTATGAAATAAATAGTTTTGAGGACTGCTATATCGCTTCCAGTAAATATATGGATAATTCTCCCTTCAGGGAACATCTTCTTGATTTTTATATTGGTTTTGACTCACAGTTCAAAGTTATAAAAAAACTTTCAGATGAACTGGTAAAGATAATTGAAAAGAACCTTCGGGAGGTGGAAGGTATAAGGGATTATTATTTGGATTTCTATAGTAATCTGCCCCAGGATTCTCCTATAAAAAATGATTCCGGTGATGAAGTTAAAATACTTCTGAGTCTTTTTATGCCTCTTACGGGATTTTACAATATAAAATTCGGCAGTATTTCCTGCTTTATTACAAATATATTCTGGTATGAGATGAGGGGACTGACTGAAGATTCTCTCGGTGTGGAATGGACAATAGAAAGCTTAAAAATCATTTCTGACCCGGTCCGCTTTAAAACCCTTATACTATGTAATGAATATCCGAGGTATCTTTCTGAACTTACAAGAATATTCAAATTGAAACCATCATCCATGTCCTACCATTTAAATGCTCTTTATAAATCGGGTTATCTTAAGACAACGGAAAATTCATTTGAGAATAAAAAAATATATTATATTACCAACTTCAGGAAACTCGCTATGCTCATCAGGGAAATGAAAAGATTATTCCCGGAGGATAGATAAAATGGAAAATTCAAAATCAGAATCATCCGTAAAATTTTCAGTTATTAAGATACTTGGGGAAGTTGCAGGAGATTTATACAGTGAGAAAAAATCAGTTTTAATACTGATTGCGATAAATATGATTCTTTCTGTACTGATTAATTTATTTCCTGTCTTCTTTCAAAAGATACTCTTCCGGGACATCTCTGGGGAAAATATTGATATTAAAAAAATAGTCATGGAAACTGGCATCTTCACCGGGATCATGATTTCTGCTTCCATGGTGATATTTTATTCCCAGAGTTATTTTTCTTATAAGTTTGAAATAGTTGCCAACAGCCAGATTCTGAAGATTTTAAAAAAGATATACAGAATGGATTATTATCATCTTGAAAATTCTGACTTTCTTGATGAACTCGATGTTGCATTCCATGCATTTGACAATACTGAAGGAGGATACCGGTACATACTTAAATCCATACCTTCAGTTATCCCTCAGGTAATTTCCATAATAATCCTGACTCTTCTTCTGCTGAATGCAGATGTATTGATTCCGGCAGGAATACTCATCAACGGTTTATGCATAGTCCTGATTAATTCCAGGATAAATAAATTAATCTATTCAAAAAGAAATGAACTGTCCCATGCCAGGAGGACAAGTTATTATCTGTCTTTTACTGCAAACGATTACAAATATTCCAAGGACATAAGGATATTTTCTTTAAAGGACAAGATACTGAGAGTCTTCAGGGAACAGCTGGACAATCTTTTCAATATCAACCGTTATATCAAAAACCGAGAATTCTTCTGGGGAATTTTAAGTTCTGTATCAACTGCACTGTACCTCGGGCTTATATATGGAGTTTTAATTTTTCATGGACTGAACGGAATGACCATAGATAATTTCTCAATGTATTTCATGGCTGCAACTTCCCTTAATATTCTTTTAATCACATTTTTCAAAAATCTTTCAAAAGTCCGGATGGAAGCGAGGTACGTCCACGATACCAAGCAGTTTATAAGAAAGAATTATGGTGAATTATCATCTGACGCCCAAAAGGATGAAGTTAAGATTTCGGGGAATATAAGTGTTGAATTTAAAGATGTATCTTTTAAATATCCCGGAACTGACAGATTAATTTTTGAAAATCTGAACCTTGAAATTCAAAAGGGAGAAAGAATTGCCCTTATAGGAGTCAACGGTGCAGGAAAATCCACACTTATCAAATTACTCACAGGATTTTTCAGACCGGACTCAGGTGAAATACTGATAAATAGGAAATCCATATAGTCCTTTTCAAAGAGGTCCCTTTACAGCCTTTTTTCTCCCATATTTCAGGATGTATATATTATTCCCTTTGATATCAAAAGGAACATAATGATTAATGATGAAGAGACTCCTGAAAATATCGGAAGAGTATGGGACAGCCTCCATAGTGTAGGTATGAAAGACAAAATAATGTCCTTTAAGGAAAAACTCAGTCAGAAAGTCAACAAGGCAGTATATGACGATGCGGTTGAATTATCCGGAGGTCAGGAACAGAAGCTTGGTATAGCCCGTGCTTTATATAAAGACGGGAATATGTTCCTTATGGATGAACCCACAGCGTCCCTCGATGCTCTGGCTGAACAGAAAATATACATGGATCTTAATTCACTTCTGAAAGACAAGACGATAATTTTCGTATCCCACAGGCTTTCTTCCACAAGATTCTGCGACAGGATAGTGGTTCTCAATGGATCCCATATAGAGGAAGAAGGAACACATGAGAGCCTTCTTGAAAAGAAGGGCCTTTACTATGAAATGTTTCTGACACAGGGTAAATATTATCAGGAGGCGAAATGAAGATGAAAAAATCAAAAGCATTCGCAATGATGATCAGTCAGGTTTACAGAGCCAATAAAACCTATATGATCCTTATGATTTTAAACAGGGTTTTTCTCGCGCTTTATAATCTCTTTCTGATTTTTATCCCTAAAATATTTATACAGATGATAGAGGAAAAAGAGGATTTTTCAGTTGCCGCTGGAATAATCCTGGCTGTTACAGCCGCATTGTTCATCTTTTACAATATCAATAATTATTTTAAGAGGACTTCTGAAATTGAAGAGCAGAGGACTATAAATGAGTTTGAAATAATGATCACAGAAAAACTCATGAATCTTGAATATCATTTTCTTGAGGATGCAAAATATTTAGACCTCAAGGAAAAGGCTCTGACAGGAATTAAAAGTTTTAATATATGCAGGAAAATCCTGCTCAATATTTCGGAAATCCTAGAAAAACTCCTCATTGTTTCGGGAATACTGGGTCTTATCCTGGCTTTCAGTCTGAATCTTTTCCTGATGCTTTTAGCTTCAGAAGTAATTCTCGTCTTTATTATCTGGAAAAACCAGAAAAAGAGCAGGTTCGAATATGAAAGTCTGATGCCTCTGACTCGGAAATATAACTATTTTTTCAGGTCGGTGTGTCTTTTAGAATCACAGAAAGATGTAAGACTATATAATATGGCAGAACTACTTGAGAAAAACTTTTTAAACTTCAATAAGTTGCTCACCGGCAGGTTCAAAAAAATCAATGAACTAGAAGCCTCGTCCAATATTTTTTCTGCTTTTACAACCTATATATCAAATGCTGTGGTTATAGTTTATGCCGCTTTTAGAATGGTGGGTACAGATTATGGGCCTGTAATAGGAATCAGTGATTTTGCACTTCTCCTCAGTCTTTCCGGCAACTTTACCCTCAATATCAAAACCCTCATTGTACAAAGCATAGATTTAATCAACAATATAAGTTACATTATTCCCTTTGAAGAAGTCATGGAGCTTAAGGAGATGAAAGACAAATCTGATTCAGTCAGGTTTTCCGGGGAATTCGAAAATCTGGAATTTAAAGACGTATCCTTCAGATATCCGGGCACAGAAGAATTCATACTGAAAAATATCAGTTTCAAAATAAACCGGGGTGAAAAAATATCCCTTGTGGGTTTAAATGGCGCGGGAAAAACCACACTTATAAAACTCATATGCAGATTTTTTGAACCTACATCAGGGGAAATACTCCTTAACGGCAGGAATATTGGTATTTACGAAGAAACTTCATTTATGGATGGTATTTCATGTGTGTTCCAGGATTTTAAACTCTTTAAAATGTCTCTTATGGATAATATTTCAGGAAATAAAGTTCCCGACAGCAAGAATCTTACGATAATCGACGGTCTTTTAAAAAAGGTAAATTTCGAAAGAAATTTTAAGAACCTTCCTTATGGGCTGGAATCTGTCATAGGAAAAGACTACAGCGAAAAAGGAATTGAACTTTCAGGGGGACAGCTGCAGAAACTTGCCATGGTAAGAGCTCTTTATAAAGACTCAGGATTAATTATCATGGATGAACCCACAAGTGCATTGGACCCGATTTCTGAAGCTCAGATCTACGAAAATTTCAATGAAATGGCTAGGGACAAAACAGCTATATACATATCCCACAGAATGAGTTCATCAAAATTCAGTGATAAAATCCTTGTCCTTAACAGGGGAGAAGTGGAACACTTTGACAGCCATGACAATCTTATGAAAATGAGGGATAGTCTCTACTATAAGCTATTCACCGCACAGTCAGAAAATTACGCGGCTAATGAATCTTGTAATGCTTCCTGAAGCAGAATTACTCTTGAAGGACAATATTTTGTGAAGCACAATATAATGTTCAAGGGTTATCCGAGGATATCACAAAATATCAGTATATACTTGAGGATTCCTGATTTTACCGGACATATACACACATGTGGTTATTATAAATCAGCTGCTTTGTTTTAAATGAGATATATGCCTTGAATTTCTGTCTTATTCAGTTCTGACATTGAAAATTTAAGGCTTATGTTTTTTGGGATTCCGATGTAACCGAAGACATCATTGCCAAATCTACATTGTTAAAAGAAGACACTTCATAAATATTGTGTTTTAAGCTATAATTATCAATGTAATCAAAACGGTTTCTTTGCCGTTATTATAATATAT
>JBDHVQ010000141.1:0-5384 GCA_039809845.1 Clostridiaceae bacterium
GCAAGAAACTCTCCCTCATTTACAGTCAGACCGACTTCTTTTATACCGCTGTTTCCACTGAATGTCGATGATAAACCCTGAAGTTCGAGGGTTTTCCCCTGGGATTTAGGTTCTTTGAGGACTTCAGCTTCGTCCTTATCAAGATCCACCTTTTTGAATATTTCGTAGGCTCCCTCTTTACCTGTCAGCTTTTCTATCCTTTCAAATGACACAAGGGCAGACTGGCTAAGTGATGTTATTCTTCCCATAAGCTGCACGAGGAATATGGTCCTCGGAAAATATGTGAATATAAAGAAGTGTCCTATTGTCATGGTACCGCTTTTCAGCCTTGCAGCACTTAAAATAAGCACCAGAAACATGATAAATCCGTTGACTATTAACCCGATACTCCACATAAGCTGCCTTAATATCTGGGCTCTGACCTGTGCCCTTCGCCTTTCGTGACCGAGCTTTGAGAGTCTTTTCAGCATATTCCCAGATGCACCCATGACTTTTATGGTCTGCATGTTTGAAGATATATCCCCGAGAAGTCCTGAAACTTTTGCTGCAGTTTCCCTCGATTCCTTGCTTTGCTTTCTGAATGCTGTGGAGAGCCAGTTCGAAAAGAAAATCACAGAAATTATCGGTATGAGAAGTATGACTGCTATGGTTTTATCAGCACGGAATATCATTATATAGGCTCCTGTACCGTATATCAGTCTTCCCGGCATATCAAGGAGGTTGTCTGCAGGTTCAACAAGTGTCCTAACGTCTGTTTTGACTGAATTTATTGTTTCTCCCATGGAAAGACCAGATGTACCCGGACGGTTCCCCATGAGTCTTGTGAGTATATTTTCCCTTAAGGTAAGGAGGGTTCTCTGGAATGCTTTACCAAGTACCGGACCAGTTATTATAGTGAAAACAGCCTCTATAAAGAATATCAGAAGATAAATGAGTATGAGATTAAAAGCTTCACCCTCAGTGTAAACATTCCGAGATACGAGAGAAAAGAATTTTTCAAGTACAATCATTGTCGGAAGTCCGGCTGCAAATATTACTGAAAAAAGTATGAGAAGCAGGGGATAACTCAGTCCGAATATGGGAACTGTTCTTAAGCTCAGCTTTATACCGGCAAATGTTTTTTTAAAATTTTCTCTCATTATGCAAGCACCTCCTCCAGTCCAGTCCTTAAAAGTGATGAAAAGTGAGAATTCTTATCGGTAGTCAGATCTTCCTTCCTGCCCTTTTCAAGTATTCTTCCCCCTTCAAGGATTATTTCGTCTGAACGCATTACAGTCTTTAATCTGTGGGCGATAATGATGGTCGTCCTGTCTTTTAAAAGTACATTGAGGGCATTTTCAAGGTATCTTTCGGTTACAGGATCCAGTTTTGCGGTAGCTTCATCGAGAATAATGACTTCCGGGTCTTTTAAAAAAACACGGAGTATTACAAGAAGCTGCATTTCACCCGGAGACAGGATATTCACATCATCTGAAATTTCAGTATCGAGTCCCTCAGAAAGTTTTGCAAACCAGGATTCCATACCTGCCTTTTTTATTGTTTCCATTATCCCTTCATCACTGATACTGTCATCGTAAAGTGTTATGTTGTCTCTGATGGTTCCGGAAAAAGTCTGTAATTCCTGGGTTACATAGGAGACATTTTTTCTTAATGATTCTTCGCTGATTTCATTTAAGGGTATATTTCCATAGGATAAATTTCCCTCTTCCGGTACATAAAGTCTTACGAGGAGTCTTGCAAGGGTTGTCTTTCCTGAGCCTGTCCTTCCGAGAAGTCCAAGGATTTTTCCGCCTTGGAGGTTAAATGATACATCCTCAAGCACTTTTCTTCCGTCTTCGTATGAAAATGAAACGGCATGGGAAACTATACCCGTATCGCCGTTCATCTCTTTATCTCCTGAAGGTATTGTACTTTCAGCTGCAAAAAGTTCCTTTATCCTTCCGATTGATGCTTCCGCACTTTCCATGTACTGAAGTTCTTCCCTTAACAGTTCAACCGGCTCCTGTATGAGCAGCATGAGGTTGAACACAAGGAAAAGTTTTCCCGTGCCCATAGTTCCTCTGAGAATCAGGACAGAAGACAGTGCAAGTACAGCTGACATGGCAGACCCTGTAAGAAAATCAAGTGTTCCCCAGGATAAGAACTCAAATGAAAGCTGCCTCCTCAGCCAGTAGCTTAATGGCCTTGCTGTTTTTCTCAGAAGATTTCTCATAAAATTCCATGCACCGAGGGATCTTATATCCTCTATGGAAGTCACCTGTTCTGAAATAATCCCGAAATATTCAGAAGAAAGTTCCCTTGTTTTTGCAGAAGCCGTATTTACAGGTTTTCTTATAATCTTAAGATAAACTGCAGTGAGAACCACGAGTATCAGCTGTATAAGGAAGAACCTCACGTCCAGAATGAAAAGGTATATGAGGCACCCTGCGATCTGAAGTGCATTCAGTACTATTCCAGTGGTAAAAGTTGTAAAAAATATAAAGAGCTGTTCCACATCTCCGTCTATCCTCTCTACAAGCTGTCCTGACGAGTACTGTTTGTGGTATGAACTGTCAAGACTCATAAGATGTCCTGTAAGATCAATACGAAGATCATTTGTTGCATTCCATCCTAAATTTTCTGCAAGGTAGGAAGATAAAAGAGACAGTGAATTTTCTGCAGTCACTCCAAGAAGATAAATCATACCTATCATAAGAAGAGTGTCGATGCTTTTTCCTTCCTTTACTGAGTCCACGAATCTGCCGAGGAGTGTCGGCGCCACAAGAACGGATACTGCATAGCCTATGCAGACTAAAAACAGCAGTAAAAGCAGCACCCTGTGTCTTTCAAGATATTTTTTAAGAAGTCCTACATAACTTTTAATGTCGATATACATAAGATGTCCCCCGAAATTTAACTGTTTTTTTATTTTTCTTCCTGATGTTCTTTTGTTTTTTCTTGCCGATCCGATATGTTTTTTGCTTTTTTCTTTTGAGGACACAATAAAAGCCATGGTTACCCATGGCTGAAAAGACTGTGAAATGCCCGGAAAAATGCCCACCAGTTACATATCCGGAAAAAGTAAGCCGGATATGGTAAGAGTCATTCCCTTAAGGCTATAAAAAGAGATTCACAGAACAGACAGTCATGAGTTATAACATTTACTGCATCACAAAAAAACCGTTTCCCCCTATGGGAAAAATGTCCTCTGATCATTGCTGCAGTTACTTTAAAAAAGTATGTTACACCTCATTCTGTTCATTTTGTTTACCTCTCATTTTTCAGTATCTGTTTATAAATATAAATCATGGATTTAACATTGTAAAGGTTTTTAACGAAATTTAACCGAATAAATTCAAGATATAAATAAAAAATTGTTTAAAATACAGAAATATATTAATTATCTTTATACAATAATATTGTCTTATTAATATCAGTAATATGGATAAATATTATATTCAGCAGATTAATCATGAAAATGTTGCCACTTCAATAATTCGTGTGCATAAAGAACCATAATTATTGACGTTTTGTTAAAATAGTGTTGCCGGGGGACTTTTCGCGGGGAAGATGTAGTCTTGAAATCCTTTTTTATCCGGCAATATTTTTAAAGGGGAGATTTTATGGAAAAGAAAAAGAAAGGTACCGGCGGGTTCCTTGGATGGGTGGAAAGAACGGGCAATAAGCTTCCCCATCCGGTTATCATTTTTATTTTATTCGCAGCACTTATTATAGTTGTTTCTGAAATAGCTGCAAGGACAGGGGCAGGAGCCAGTTACTTCGATGCAAAGGCAGGAAAGGATGTAACTGTAAAGGCCATTTCCCTCCTTAACAAAGATGGACTCAATTACATATTCAACAATGCAGCCAAAAACTTTACAAACTTTGCACCACTTGGAACAGTCCTTGTAGCAATGCTGGGTGTGGGGGTAGCTGAATGGACAGGGCTCATAGGATCTGCCCTTAAAAAGCTCATATCCATGGTTCCTGCGGTTCTTTTAACTGCAGTTGTGGTATTTGCCGGAATCTGTTCAAACATTGCATCAGATGCAGGTTATGTCGTTGTAATTCCCCTCGGTGCCATAGTTTTTGCAGCTGCAGGAAGACATCCTGTCGCAGGACTTGCCGCAGCCTTTGCAGGGGTTTCAGGAGGCTTTTCAGCAAACATCATATTCGGACCCACGGATGCACTCCTTGCGGGAATCACCAACGCAGCTTTAAAGAGTGCAGGTATAGCATATGAAGTTTCAATTACTGGCAACTGGTACTTCATACTGATTTCTACATTCCTTCTCACTCTTGTGGGAACTGTCGTTTCTGAAAAGATAGTCGAGCCACTCCTCGGTAAATATACAGGGGATTATATGCACCACAGCGAAGAACTGACACCGGAAGAAAACAGAGGATTAAGAAATGCAGGCTATGCACTTTTAATCATCTTGGCACTTTTACTTTTCATGACAGTTCCAAAGAACGGGCTTTTCAGAACACTCAATGAATCCACAGGACAGATGACAATTGAAGCATTCTTAAACAAAGGCCTCATTTTCTTCATTTTCATCTTCTTTGCAATACCCGGTATCGTATACGGCAGGGCTACAGGAAAGATCAAGGATTCAGGAGACTTTGTAACAGGAATGACAGAAGCCATGAAGACCATGGCATCATTCATCGTACTTGCGTTTTTCGCAGCCCAGGTAATAGATTACTTCTCCTATACGAATCTTGGACTTATCCTTGCAGGAAACGGAGCAGATTTTCTTGAAAGAATAGGTTTTACAGGAATACCTCTGATTATTGCCTTTATACTCCTGACCGCATTCATAAACCTCTTCATAGGTTCAGCATCAGCCAAGTGGGCAATACTCGCTCCGATATTCGTACCGATATTCTTCAAGCTCGGTCTTACACCTGAGCTTACACAGATCGCATACAGGGTTGCCGATTCATCGACAAACATCATTTCGCCTTCATGAGCTACTTTGCCATGATACTGGTATTTGTAAAAAGATATGACCCAAAGAGCGGTTTAGGTACCCTCGTATCAGTAATGCTTCCATATTCCATGGCATTCCTCGTTTCATGGACACTGATGCTCATCGTATGGTACCTCGGAAACCTTCCTCTGGGACCAGGTGCAGGTATATTCCTTCCGTAGGAAAATACAGATTTAGCTGTAGTACTCATAACTATAGTTTCAAAAAAAGATAAAAGAATGGCTTAATAACGAAAACATTAAACAGAAGTCCCCGCTTCTGTTTTTTTCTGCAGAAAATAAGAAACCTGATAAATGAATTCCGTTATGATGAATCCTGAATCAGTAATTCAGAAAGAGAAATACTGAAGAAGTGTTTTTTCATGCTTTTCGATTATCAAAAAATCCATCTGTTTCATTTATAATAAAG
>JBDHVQ010000142.1:0-5300 GCA_039809845.1 Clostridiaceae bacterium
ACTCCTGTCTTTTTACTTATGAATATGATTTCCTGTTCCTTGGGTGATACCATATTGATCCAGCATCCCGGTTCAATCTGGGGAATTTCTTCAAGTGTTGAATCTGTTTCTGAAATACTTCTGTATATATTTATCAAACGCATTGTCCTCCGGGTTATGTGAATGGCCGCAGGTCCGTGATATTTCCTTTTTAAGCAAAACGGAGCAGGAAGGCAAGAAACGGGGATTTCACGTGCTGCAGTGACCTACTTAAGATTATATGACTCAAAAGCTCCTTTTCATAGTAGTTTAAGGTTACATGGGTATTATGAAATTGGCATTTTATTCAAAGAGGCATTATAATTACAGAGCGGAAAGACTTCACTTTCCACAGGAGAATTTTTAAAACTATGTATAAAGAAAAATGTGAAAGAAATAAAATACCGTTTCTGGCTCTCATTGTAATTACAGCAGCGCTTTTACTTTCAGCTTCAGGAGCTCTGAAACAGCATCCGGTAACGGGCAGGTTTGCGGTGGTATGTGATATTACACTGTCTGTAATGTTCTTCCTGTTCCTTTATTCTGCCGTGCGTTCCATCAATATGGAGATGAAGTACAGCCTTATTTCAGGTGAACTTCTGGTCCAGAAAAAGATCGACGGAAAAACGGAAGTAACAGACAGGGTGTATACCGACGACATCACAGGAATCCAGGAAGTTAAAAACCTCGGAGGAAGGGTGGTATGCGGATTTAAGGATGTATCCTGCTTTTTCAGAAAAACATACAGGATTACATATAACATGGAAGGAAAAACAGGTAATATCTACATAAGGCCGACTGACAAGTTCGTTTCAAAGCTTAAAGAATCAGCCGGAAGAAACAGATTCAGCGCCTGATATCAATATCATTTTCAAAGGACACGGGAAAAGTGTCCTTTTTCTGTTTGTAAGGTAAAGGTATAATGAAATATGAAGACCTGAAAGGAAATAATATGAAAAACTATATATCTGAAAAACTATTTTCCCTCGCGGAGAAGATAAAGGTTTCTGCTGCTATGCCTGGGCACAAGGGAAAAATTGATATTTCAGGCACGTCCGATATGACAGAACTTCCGGGACTTGATAATTTAAGTTCTCCTTCCGGCATAATAATGGAAAGCCAGAAGATGGCAGCCGAAGTATACGGAGTACATTCAGCCTTTTATCTTGTCAACGGATCTACAGGCGGCATCCTTACGATGATTTATTCCCTCCTCAGTGAGGGTGATAAAGTACTCGTCGAGAGAAACTGCCATAAAAGTGTATATTCTGCCGTTGCGTTGAGAAAACTTGAAACGGTATACCTTACGGAAAGCACCCAGAAAAACCCGGCGGATATTGATGAAATAAAGGAAAAGATTGAAGAAAACCCTGGAATCAGGGCAGTTATCCTGACATCGCCGACTTACTACGGATATACGGCGGATCTTTTATCCATTTATGATTTTCTTAAAGAAAAGGGAATCCTTCTCCTCGTGGATGGAGCACACGGTGCTCATCTTAAGGGGTTCCCAGAATATGAAGATATATACAAAAACTGTGATGCCATGGTCCTGTCACTTCACAAGACCCTGCCGGCCCTTAATCAGACAGCTCTTCTTCTTGCGGGTTCAGAAGAAATATCAGTTTCATTAAAAGAAAATATCCCCTATTTTCAGACCAGCAGTCCTTCCTATGTCCTTTTAAAGTCATCGGAAGAAGCACTTGGAATTCTTGAGAAAGGTAACTTGAGGAGAATCAGGGAAGAAATTGCGGGAAAGACCGGCAAAACCGGGAATATTGAAATCTGGGGTGAAGACCCGTGGAAAGTGATACTTTCATCTGAAAGAGGCGGGGAAAGACTTTATGACTATCTTGTTTCAAAAGGAATATACCCTGAAATGCATATGGGAAGGGATGTTCTCCTCATGCTTTCTTCTTCAAATACAGAGGAAGAAATAAATTATCTTGTCTCTGCAATAAAAGAAATCGAAAAGGAAAGTGAATACTTATCTCAGAAAGGAACTATTCCGGAGGAAAAAGCCGAAGTACTTCCGGTAAAATCCATGGAAATATGGGAAGCTCTGGGAAAGGAATCTCAGATAATTGACCTTCACTCAGGATGCGGAAAGACGGTGAGGGATTATATAATTCCCTATCCACCGGGAATTCCGCTTCTGGTTCCGGGTGAAGTGATGGATGAAGAAATAATCAGGCTTCTGGATGAATATATTTCCCGGGGGAGGGAAATAATAGGAATAAATGACGGAAAAGTGAGGTTTATAGTATGAAAGGCCGCATAATTGCAATAGAAGGAGTCGACGGCAGCGGGAAGGAAACCCAGTCGAAGAGGCTTCTTACGGAACTTAAAGGTATATATCCTCTTGTGGAAAGAAAATCTTTTCCTGACTATGGAAGCAGATCATCTGCACTTGTGAGGATGTACCTTGAAGGGGATTTCGGGATAAACCCCATGGATGTGGATGCATATCAGGCCTCAACCTTCTTTGCACTGGACAGGTTCGCCTCCTACAGGACGCAATGGATAAAGACCTATGAAGAGGGCGGCATAATAATAATGGACCGTTACACCACTGCCAACATGGTTCACCAGGCAGGGAAAATCGGAGATATTAAGGAAAGGGACAGATTCCTCAAGTGGGTGAGTGAATTTGAGTTTTCTCTCTTAGGACTTCCTCAGCCTGACATCACATTCTTCCTGTCAATTCCTGAAGAAGTCAGGAAAAAACTCGTATCAGGCAGGAAGAACAAGATAACGGGAGACGATACCAGGGATATCCACGAAGGAAGTGAAGACCATATTAAAAATGCGGAGGATGCAGGACTATATGTGGCAAGGAAATTCGGCTGGAAGATAATTGAGTGTGCGGATGAAAAAGGAATGAAATCCATAGATGAAATCGGAGATATTATCCTTCAGACTGTAAAGGAAAACTTCGGAGTGTAAACGAGTCTTTAACAATGACCCACAGTTCCCGCGGTGTGTTAAAATAGAAAAAAGAGAAGTTTTCCACCCCATGATATCAGCCTTAATAATTCTTTGCAGGCCAGGGGAAAGAAATACTTTCATAGGAGGGATTTTTATGAAACTAATCATAGCCATAGTCAATGACGAAGATTCAGTTGATCTTGTAGACATGATTACAGACAGAGGATTCAGGGTAACAAAACTTGCAACCACAGGAGGGTTTTTAAAATCAGGAAATACGACCCTCATGATAGGTACTGAAGAAGAAAAGGTTACGGAAGTTCTGGGCGTAATTGAAGAAACATGCAGGACACGTCACCAGATAATATCAAGCCCGTCACCGCTGTCTACAACTACTGGAGTATACGTACCCTATCCCGTCGATGTGGAAGTCGGGGGAGCCACAATATTCGTAGTGGATGTTGCGGACTTTATAAGAATTTAGATGACCAGAAGGGAAAAACTCATGGAAGCTGTAAGGGGTGCCGTTAAAAATGGCACCCTTGCCCATGCCCATCTAATTACAGGTGAGGAAGGTATAGGAAAATCAGCTGCATCACGTGAAATTGCAAGACTCATTCTTGACCCCGACGGAAAAGACAGAAGGGAAAACCTCGTAGATATCACAGAAATACACTTAAAGGAAAAATCCATAGGTGTGGATGAAGTGAGAAATATTATTTCTGAATCTGGAATAAAACCCTTTGAAGGAGACAGGAAGGTAATTATTATTAACGACGGTGAAAAGATGACCGTCCAGGCACAGAATGCCCTTCTTAAAACCGTTGAGGAGCCGCCGGAAGGTGTATATTTCATTATAACGGCTCTTAAAAGGGACGACCTTCTCCCGACCATATCATCGAGGTGCCAGGTTGTGAACCTGCACCCCCTCACAAGGGAAGAAATGGCGCAGTACTTAAGGAAAAACTATACGGTTCCTGAAGAAAGACTACCGGAACTCATCAATATATCCCAGGGAATACCCGGCAGGGCAGATGATTTCTTGAATGATGAGAATGACAGGAACTTAAGGGAATCCATGATAAGGCTCATGGAAAAACTTGCGCCTGTAAAATCGCTGAGAGACCGGAATTCCGTACATGTCCTCTCCATGAACAGGATAATAAAGGAAGACCCCCGGAAGTTCTTCCAGGGACTCGTTGTCCTTATAAGGGACATGGCCCTTATCAAAAGCATCAGACATTACAAAAACTTAATATTCCTGTATAATGAGGAAAGAATCAGGGAGTGTGCAAAAAGATACTCAATGACAAGACTCATGAGTCTCCTTGAGATATCCCGTGAAGCCCTGTCTCTCCTCGGACAGGGGAAAAACATCAACACGGAGACTGTGACTGATTATACACTTTTGAGGATGCTGGAGGATAAGCCGGAATAATGGTTGATATAGTAGGAATTCGTTTCAAGAAAGCGGGCAGGATTTATTTTTTTGATCCCCTTTCATTCGATATAAAGCTCGACGATGCTGTAATTGTGGAGACTGCAAGGGGAATAGAACTGGGTGTTGCAGCTTCAGGCAGGACAAGTGTAAGACCTGAAGAAATAGTCAATACTTTAAAACCGGTGATAAGACTTGCAACTCCCGAAGACATTGCACGCCACAGGGAAAATCTCATAAAGGAAAAAGAAGCGAAGCAGATATGCAGAAGCAAGATCGAAGAACACAGCCTCGATATGAAACTTACCGATGTGGAATTTACCTTTGACAACAACAAGGTCATCTTTTACTTTACAGCAGACGGAAGGATAGATTTCAGGGATCTTGTCAAAGACCTTGCATCCGTGTTCAGGACAAGGATTGAATTAAGACAGATCGGTGTAAGGGATGAGGCGAAATTAAAGGACGGAATAGGACCATGCGGAAGGACACTCTGCTGTTCAACCTACCTGCAGGATTTCACCGCCGTTTCAATAAAGATGGCCAAGGAACAGAACCTTTCCTTAAACCCTTCAAAAATATCCGGAATCTGCGGAAGACTCATGTGCTGCCTTAAGTATGAGCAGGATGTATATGAGGAAATAAGAAAGAAGATGCCAAGGGTCGGTTCAGTTGTCGAAACACCCATGGGCAGGGGCGAAGTCATTACGAACAACACCATAAGGGAACTTCTGAAAGTAAAGATAAATTCCGCTGGTGAAGATGTCATAAGCTACTATCCTCTGGAACAGTGCAGCCTTATTAAAGGCAGCTATGAAGATACAGGTGAACCCGAAGAAGAAACAAGGGAAGAACATCACCACAGAAGACACCACAGGGATAACATGAGATAGAGAATAAAAGACGGAATAAAAGG
>JBDHVQ010000143.1:0-5143 GCA_039809845.1 Clostridiaceae bacterium
AAAACAGATGAAAGTAAAACAGATGAAATGATACCGGGACTTACACCCAGAGAACTTGATATCATGAAGGAAATATCGAAGGGTTTGAGCAACAGGGAAATCTCCCGTAAATTTTACCTCAGCGAAGGAACAGTCAGAAACTATGTGTCGGAACTTTTAGATAAGCTCGGTTTAAGGGACAGGACACAGCTCGCAATATTTTATATAAGGAACATTGAAGGAAAAACAATATAACGGACAGAATAAATATAAGTAGTTCAGCTGTAGTAAATTAAACGGAGTAAAAAATGAAACCTGAAGAAAAAATGAAATTTAATATAGTTGTGACGGATGGTTATACAGTAAACCCAGGTGATCTGTCGTGGGATTTTTTAAATGCATATGGTAATGTGACTGTTTATGAAAGGTCATCGGGTAATGAAACTGCGGAAAGAATAAAGGATGCAGACATCGTAATTTCAAATAAAACAGTTATAAGGAAAAAAGAACTGCAGAATGCAAGGAATTTAAAGGCGGTATTTATCCTCGCCACGGGATATGATGCGGTGGATAAGGATTTAATGAAGGAAATGGGAATAAAGCTTTATAATGTTCCTTCCTACGGCACAGATACTGTTGCTGAAATGACATTTGCACTGATTCTCGAATGTGCGAGAAACGCAGGACTCCACTGGCAGTCTGTAAAAGAAGGAGTGTGGCAGGAAAAGAAGGAATGGACTTACACACTTGGAAAACAGGTGGAACTTTCAGGGAAGACTCTTGGGATAATAGAATACGGAAGGATAGGTAAAAGAGTAAGTGAAATTGCCATGGCTTTTAAAATGAAACCTGTGATTTTAAGGCACGGTATTTCCGGTGAAATGGATAATCTCCCCGTATATGAAAGGAAGGAATTTTTCTCCTCCTGTGATTTTATTACCCTTCACTGTCCCCTGACTCCCGAAACCAGGGAAATAATTAACGAAGAAACCCTCGGCATGATGAAAAAGGATGGATTTATAATTAATACCGCAAGGGGTGCACTGATAAACGAAGATGATCTTTCAAAGGCACTGGAAGAAAAAAGAATTGCAGGAGCTGCCCTCGATGTATCGGTAAATGAACCCATTAAAAGTGATTCTCCGCTGTTAAAAACTGAAGGTGTCATTATTACTCCCCAGATTGCATGGTCTTCTTCCGATGCAAGAAAAAGAATAATGGAAGCTACGGAGATGAACATTGAGGATTTTTTAAGCGGCAGGGACAGAAATCTTGTAAACGGAGTGATATCAAATGAAGGTTGATTTAAGCGGAATCGAAGGGATAAAGGAATACAGGGAAATACTCTGGTTAAATGACAGGAAAAAAATAAACAGTTTAAATCAGAAACCCTCTCTTTCCATAGCGGATGTACTCGATGCAGAGGAAAGACTTAAGAGATTTTCACCCTATCTTATGGAAGCTTTTCCTGAACTTATAAGGACAACAGGAATTATAGAAAGCGAACTTAAAGAAATTCCCTCCATGAAGGAAGAAACTGGAAAATACTACGGATTTTCTTTCCCGGGACGTCTTTTTTTAAAGTGTGACTATGCACTTCCTGTGTCAGGTTCAATAAAAGCCCGGGGAGGTATCTACGAAGTTTTGAAATACGCTGAAGATATCGCACTGAAAAATGGTTTCAGTACTGACGATGACTACAGGGTTCTCGGATCAGAAAAATACAGGGAACTGTTTTCAGATTACAGTCTTTCTGTAGGTTCTACAGGAAATCTCGGTCTTTCCATAGGGCTTATGGGAAGTAAACTGGGATTTAAGACCCATGTCCACATGTCATCCGATGCAAGGAGTGGAAAAAGGACCTTTTAAGATCGCGGGGAGTTACGGTTACGGAATATGATTCTGATTATTCGAAGGCTGTGAAAGAAGGAAGAAAACTCTCGGAAAAAGATCCCATGAGCCACTTTGTCGACGATGAAAATTCAAAGACACTCTTCCTCGGTTATGCCGTGGCAGCTCTAAGGTTTAAGAAACAGGCTGAAGAAATGGGTATAGCAGATGATGATACAGAATTTATTTTTTATCTCCCCTGCGGTGTAGGAGGAGGACCCGGCGGAATCGCGTGGGGTATGGATCTTATATACGGTGACAGGGCAAAGAGCTTTTTTGCAGAACCCACGCATTCCCCTGCAATGCTTCTGGGACTTAAAACCGGACTCGATGACGGAATAAGTGTCGGAGATATAGGACTTGACAATAAAACCGAAGCCGACGGACTTGCAGTGGGAAGACCATCGTCATTCATAGGAAGTATGGTCGGGGATTTTATTGAAGGCTGTTATACAGTATCTGATGAAAATATGTTAAGATGCGGGGCACTTCTTGAAAAATCTGAATCCATAAGAATGGAACCTTCCGCACAGGCCGGATTTTCAGGCCCCCTGAGACTTTCGGTAAAAGGATTTTTTGATAATCCCGACCTTAAAAATAAAAATATTATCCACGTTGTGTGGGGTACAGGCGGAAGTATGGTCCCCGAAGAAGAGATGGAAAAGTATATGGAGAAGGGAAGGGATTTGCTGTAAATTGCCGATCTGGATATTTACTGCATATAAAATTGCCGAATATCCATAAAACCATTTATTTAACTGTAGAGCCTCATTTATGTGATAATATTATCCTTATATAAGAGACATCGGAGGAAAATATATGAAAGTAACAGTATGTATGGGTTCCCAGTGTGTTGCCATGGGTTCTATGAATATAATGGCTCAGATGGAAGAATTGAAACACCAGGACGGAATAAAGAATCTTGAACTTGAAAGTGTAAGATGTATGGGAGTATGCGGTGGAGATGCCGATGCCTGTCCCGTTGTTATGGTTGATGACAGGATAATAAAATCAGCTGAATCCCAGGATATCATGGCACTTGTAATGGATAAAGCGGAATAACAAAAATACATTCGGTAAGACAGTTCAATAAAACAATATAGCATCCATTTCATTGAAATATCAGGAATGGATGGGATATCAAAAAAGCCACGGATTTTTTCTGTGGTTTTTTTATTTACATCTCCATAGACTGAAAAAAGTCCTGATACAAGCTTTAAATGAATCATGTCGGATGGTAAATCCGTAGTGATGTGTCCGTCCTCATGTGGTATGTCCGATATCATGGGGGATGTCAACAGCTGATATAAAGAGTATAAATAAACAGATTAAATAATAAAATAATACAGATTGAACATTATTTCATTGCACATGAACCCCGGATATGATAATAATTAGATTGATAAATAAACATGGGTTAAAATAAAAACGGGGATTTATACGGAGGTTGGGGTAAAGTGTTTGAAATATACAGCGATATAATAAATATAAGAAGAAGGGTTTTTGATGCCATAGCCCAGACGGCTTTTGAAGACAGGGATCCAGGCACTGCAATAGCAGAAGCAATTACAAGGATTATTCCCGGTGAAGTTGCAAACTACAGGGATTCAGTATTCAAGGAAAGGGCCATTGTAGGGGAAAGACTAAGACTGGGTCTGGGACTTGATGCAAGAAAAGCATCGGAACTTGGAAGACTGTCAGACGGAATAGAAAAGATAAACATCGATGAAAGATTTTACGAAAAACCTCTCGTCAATGTAATAACTTTTGCCTGTGAGGCTTGTCCTACAAAGACACTTGAAGTTACATCAAACTGCAGAAAGTGCATCGCCCATCCCTGTATAAACGTATGTCCGGTCAAAGCCGTTTCCATGGGTAAAAAACAGGCTGAAATAGATCAGTCCAAATGCATAAAATGTGGTAAGTGCAAGGATGTCTGTCCCTATTCTGCAATTATAAAATATGACAGACCATGTGCCGTTGCCTGTGGTGTCAATGCCATAGAATCCGATGAACTCGGAAGGGCTAAAATAAATGAAGACAAATGCGTTTCCTGCGGAATGTGTATCACCAACTGTCCCTTCGGAGCCATAGCTGACAAATCTGAAATCTACCAGCTGGTCAAATCCCTCAAAAAAGAAGATACGAGCCACGTTGCAATTGTCGCCCCTTCATTTGTTTCTCAGTTCGGACCACTTGCATCACCTGACCAGATATTTGAAGCCATAAGACTTCTTGGTTTCAGTGATGTCATGGAAGTTGGACTTGGAGCTGACATAGAGACAATCAAGGAAGCCGGGGAATTTTTAAAGGACGTACCGGAAAAAAGACCATATCTTGGCACAAGCTGCTGTCCCTCATGGGGAATGATGGTCGATAAGATGTTTCCGGACCAGAAACCCAATATATCCTCATCAGCAACTCCCATGATTGCAACCGCTGAATACATCAAGGAAAGAAACAGGAATTCACTTGTTACGTTCGTAGGACCCTGTGTATCCAAAAAGCTCGAAGCACTTCAGGACCATGTTAAGGAATATGTTGATTTTGTAATAACCTTTGAAGAACTCATGGGAATGTTCAATGCAAAGGGAATCGACGTTGCAGAAGTTACTCCATCCCAGAGAATTGCAGATGCATCATCCCTCGGAAGAGGATTTGCAGAATCAGGCGGTGTTGCAGGAGCTGTCATAAGTGTAATAAAGGAAAGCGATCCGGACAGGGAAGTTCTATACGAAAAAGCCAATGGGCTCCATGAATGTGTTTCCATGTTAAGACAGGCCAAAGCCGGAAAGAAAAACGGATTTCTCCTTGAAGGAATGGCGTGTCCCGGGGGATGTATAGGAGGACCGGGTACACTTGCCCCTCTTTTAAAAGCAAAAAAGGCACTGAATCAGTTTATGGCTGAAGCTGATTCTGTAACTCCCATGGAAAACCCCATATTAAAAGGAGAAAAATAAAAGGAGAAAATAATCAGAATGAATAAAATGAACAGGACGCCGGACAATAAAAATATATCGTCAGATACAAGAAATATGGTGACTGCGGCAGTGTTTCTCGGGATTGCAGTTGCATTTCAGTTTGCAGGAAGAAGTTTCCCTGAAATTTCGAGGATGTTTGTGGGACCTGTTGTTAACGCGGTAATACTTCTGACAGTGTACTTTGCGTCTCCAAGATATGGTTTTATGACAGCGGCCCTGACACCCTTACTTGCCTATGCAGTCGGACAGCTGAACCCTGTACTTCTGCCCATGGTTCCCTTTATAGCAGTAGC
>JBDHVQ010000144.1:0-5142 GCA_039809845.1 Clostridiaceae bacterium
GCTACAGGAGCGGATAATTCTGATGTCATTTATAGGAACCATCTGGCTTAAAGAAAGATGCGTTTTATCTTTAAACCAGACTTTTAATGAATCTCTTTTTCAATACTTTTTTTATATGATAATCAGACGCAAAGAATTATATGAAACCGATTGTTGTTAATTGGGAATGTAAAGATTATTATTAAATGGTGTCCGGACAGAATAGCAGAAGTATAACAGTTTTTGGGGGGTGAACCATGAATTCAGATGGTGATAAAAAACGTACACGGAATTATTCTATACCTTATATCTACAGAAATCTCATAACTACCATGAACAGGGAAAACCATCTCCTTCTCCCTGCAGCGCTTCTTGGTATCATTACTCTTATAGTGATGAATTATTTCCCCGTCCTATTCCAGAGAAGATTTTTAAATGAGGTTACGGGTGGGGGAACTTTAAGAAGCATCGGGATTCTCGCAGTTATTTATTTTGCTGTAATGTCCATTTCTGCATTTCTTCATTTTCTTGGAAAATTTTATTTTGAGCCTAGAATCAACCTGGTACGGCTCCATTTTCTTGCTCTTTTACTCGGCAAGAAAATGAAGATCGACTTGAAATACATCGAAGATTCGGAGTATATGAATAAGATTGAAGCGGCGATGGTATCAACCAATGGTAATCAGACCGGATATGAAGCGATACTGAGAAGTATCTTCACGGTTCCGCCTCTTTTTATTTCCACCATTATGTTTTCCCTTCTCCTTGGGAAACTCAGTATTCTCATTCCGCTTCTATGTTTTTTAAATGCCTTCATGGATTTTTACATCAGCCGGAAAGTGGAAACCTACAGGTACTCACTGAAGGAAAAAGAAGCAGGCTATTCAAGGCTTAAGAATATGGCATTAAATTCAATGTCGGATTACTCCTACGGCAAGGAAATAAGAATATACGGACTAAAAGACAGACTGATATCTTTTTTTGAAGAAAAGGCACAGAACTGGGCTGATATTTACAGAAGCATATTCACGAAAAAATTCAATCTCGGATTCATAACATCTGTCTCTTCACTCATCAGCGATGTTGTGATTTATGGAATTATGGTCCGGGGACTTATAAATGGGATGACACCTGCTGACTTTTCCATGTATTTTCTTGCAGCTGTGTCTCTTTCCCAGAATTTAAAGGACATCATACCCAATATTTCTTCAGTAATTTCAGAATCCTGGTATGTGGATGATTCTCTTACATTTATCAATGAACCCCTTGAAAATGCGGGAGGGAAAATAACTGTAAGACCGGAAGGTCCCCAGGAAATTGAATTTAAGAATGTGACGTTCAGGTACAGTGGAACCGACCAGGATGTTCTGAAAAATTTCAGTCTCAGGATAAGAAAGGGTGAAAAACTCGCTGTGGTCGGTATAAACGGTGCGGGGAAGACGACCCTGGTAAAATTAATGACAGGACTTTTTGAACCTGATGAGGGAGAAATACTGATCGGCGGGAAAAACATAAATGAATACAGTAAGGACACACTTTTCGGAATGTTTTCAACCGTATTTCAGTATGTAAACATAATGCCCTACGATATCAGAACCAATGTAACCGGATCCGATGGCGATCTCACTGAGGAAACTGAAAGTAAAGTAATGGATGTTTTGGCTAGAGCTGGCCTCGGTGAAAAGGTGAGGAGCCTGCCCGACGGAATAAATCAGAAGCTGAACAAAGGAGTTTATGAAGATGCCGTCGATTTATCGGGCGGAGAAAATCAGAAACTTACAATAGCCAGAGCTCTTTATAAAGACGGAAATATCCTCATTATGGATGAACCCACGGCAGCCCTCGATGCACTTGCAGAACAGGAGATTTACCAGTCGCTTAATGAAATGGCAGGCAGTAAGACTGCTGTTTATATCTCCCACCGCCTGGCTTCCACAAGATTCTGCGACAGGATAATACTTATCAGCGGAAATGGAATTGCAGAAGAAGGAACACACAGGGAACTCATGGATAAAAGAGGCAGGTATTATGATATGTTTATAACCCAGGGTAAATATTATCAGAATGAGGAGGAGGCTGTCTGATGGAGATCAAAAGAAATCTTACTGATTCTGAAGTTCTCATAAGAGTGTTCAAAAGAGCATGGAAGGTGAGTCCTTCATTTCTTGTTTCACTTATCCTACAGAAAGCACTGGAAGCATTTAATGGATTCATGCTCCTTATTATTCCAAAGTTTCTGATTGATCTTTACACTGCAGGAGCTCCGGCGGACAGGTACTTTAAAACCCTCGGAATTTTTATTCTGATTACATTCATATTAAGAATCACAGGTAATTTCCTTGAAAAAGAAGTAAATACGGGAAGAACACTGCTTAATATAAAGATCGAAGAAAGTCTCAGTGAAAAGCTGGCTTCAGTTAAATATTCCTACCTTGAGAATACAGAGTTTTTGAATATCAAGGAAAAAGGAATATGGGGGCTGAAAAGTTACGGTGCAGTTCAAATGATGGTTATCCACGGCGGAGATCTACTTAAAAATATCTTTACAGTTATTACCACAGGAGTACTTATTTTTATTCTGAACCCACTGCTCCTTATTTTTATAATTCTCCTTCAGGCAGTAAATTTGATCACAGTTTCAAGAATAACCAAGGTAAGAATGAAGGTGATGAATAACCTTGCGCCGATAAACAGAAAGTACGGTTTCATCATACAAAGTGTGACAGCACGGGAATCACAGATGGATACCAGGATGTACAATATGGCGGATATGCAGGTGAGAAAAGTCCGCAAATACAACACCCAGCTCATGTCAGCTTTTTATGAAATGTACGATTCCTTCATTGGAGGATATTCTGTAATGGAAATTACAGGAATACTGATAAGTGCACTTACCATGTTCTATGGGGGAACAAGAGTTACAGGGTTACTGCCTGGCAGCAGGATAAGTATCGGGGACCTGACACTCTATACCGGTACTGCAATTAAATTTTCATCCGCTGTACAGAAAATAATTGAAAGTTCAGCAGAATTTTCTGTATGCCTTGGATTTATAAAAAGTTTTGAAGAAATAATGGATTTCTCCGATGATAAAGACAGCGGAAAATTAATTCCGGGAGAAGAAACAGAATCAGTTGAATTCAGGAATGTTTCCTTTAAGTACCCGGGAACTGATAACCCCATACTTCAGAATGTGAGCTTTACTATCCATAAAAATGAAAAGATATCCATTGTGGGATTAAACGGAGCCGGAAAGACGACCATAATAAAGCTCCTCTGCAGATTCTTCACGCCGGATGAAGGTGAAATTCTGTTAAACGGAGTAAATATCGAAGAATATGATTTAAAATCATATCTTTTAAAAATAGCATGCGTTTTCCAGGATTATAAGATATTCAAGTATTCAATAATGGACAATGTGCTGTCAGACGATACTGATACTGAAGAGAACAGAAGAAAAGCAACTGAAATTTTAAAAGAAGTGGGACTCCGGGAGAAGATAGAGACTCTTCCCGAAAGGGAAGATACCCTGATCGGGAAGGAATTCTACAGTGAAGGAACTGACCTTTCAGGAGGACAGCTTCAGAAAATAGCTATTGCAAGAGCACTTTACAAGAACTCACAGCTCATCACCCTCGATGAACCCACATCAGCTCTGGATCCGATTGCAGAGGCTGAAATATACGAAAACTTCCACAGTCTGACTGAGAATAAGACAGCAGTGTATATCAGCCACAGAATGTCTTCGTCCGTATTCTGCGACAGGATAATTCTCCTTGACGGCGGAAAAGTAATAGCCTGCGATTCACATAAAAATCTCATGCTGAATAAAGACAGTCTTTACTACAAGATGTTCACCGCCCAGGCTGAAAACTATAATGCCACTGAAAAGGCAGTATAGAAACAAAATGACATTGAATAATGACATATAATGAAGCGGGATGAATTTCAAGACAACATCTTCAAGACAGAAACCTGAATAAAAAGCATTAATATTAAGTGTAAATACACGAAATCAAATAAAGCACCTAAAAAAGCAGAAACTCATTAATAGGGTCTCTGCTTTTTTCTGTGGCTCTTATGAGTATATTCTTTCCGTTCTATGGAAGAATGTTATTTAATGAGGAACCAGCTGATGGCTGCAAACAGAATTCCTCCCGGGATGTCGATAACAACGTGCTGCTTTGTGGTTACGGTTGTGATGATGATCAATATAAACCACAGTACTGAAACTGCCGTGAAGATGGGATTGAGTCCGCCGGCAATAAGACCAGCAACGCATACCGAGCTTGTGAAGACATGGATAGATGGAAATCCGTTATAAGGATTGTCCACCAGTCTGGTGCTCCGAAGAAGCGATCTTGCAAAGCCAGGCCCTTCCAGGCGGTCATGTCTTGGTACTTCGTTCTGAAAGAACAGAAATACAAGAAAGCAAAGGACACTGCCGAGGGAATATGCTCTTACCAAATGGTAAAAGACCGGCTTGTTGAATATTGCCATTATATAGAAGACCACAATCATAAGTGGGAACCATGTATGGTAGATATATACGGTCCATGGTATTACGGGAATCTTCCTGTCGATGGGCAGTTCCCATATATAAGGCTTTTTATTGAACCAGGTCCTGTTTAGCAGTCCGTAGATAACTGCAAAAAAGGGAAGAATAAGTATCCACCTGATTTCACTGATGTTCATCCAGAAGAGTTTCATATATTCAGTCATTGTTGGCCCTCCGCAATGGAAATGTGTAATAACTGGATTGTACCATATACAATTTGAGTAAAAATGATGTTAAGAATAAACATGGAATTAACAACAAATCCACGTGTATCATCATAAGGATAATGGAGTAAATTGAAGAATAAATTAGAAAGGGGTTAATTCTGTGCAAATTTGGGTACTTACTGCAGGATTTACCTTTTCTGCCGTGTTATATTTGTCTTCCACCCAACGAAGGGACGGTCTTCAGAAACGGAGCTGAAAAGCTTCCGGAAAAGATTTTGAAAAAATTAAAAATAACTGTTGACATTACACTTCGAAGCGTGGTACGATATAAAAGTTGCTGAAAGACAGAAACGCAGCAGCGAAAAAATGTTCTTTGAAAATTAAACAGAATACAAGGTAAGAATAAACCAGCAGTCAATTTGAGAAAAGTCAGAAAAG
>JBDHVQ010000145.1:0-5141 GCA_039809845.1 Clostridiaceae bacterium
TTAAAGATAAATTTTTAAAATTTATTGCACCAATCTCTTATCTTCCTTTATACCTTTTGATTCTTTCAGTCTATCTGAAAAATAATTACAGAAAAACTATGGATTTGCAACCATTCTAGCTATGTGTTATTATAATATAATCACTTGAAACAGGTGATTCTTATTCCGGGGATGTAATGGTTTCGACGGGGATAAGAAGGTTCTTATAAGCGGGTAGAAGGCTCCCATGACCCTTCTTTAAAAAATCATGGGACTAAACGTAAACGCAAACAACGAATTTGCATTAGCAGCCTAGTCTGCTACGTTCTTACCTCAATCCACCGGAGTTAGGATAAGGGCGTCAAATATCCGGTAAAACGAGCCCGGGATAAGCTTTGCCCCCGGGAACGGGATTAATGAAGCTACCGTAAAAATATTCTGTCTCTGGAAGCTTTTTATGGAAAATCAAATCAGAGAATGCACCCGGAGAAAGTAAGGGTTTTCTGTTTTCGGACACGGGTTCAATTCCCGTCATCTCCACCATAAATGATAAGACCACTGTGACAGGTTCATTAAGAGCCCTAACAGTGGTTTTCTTTGCTTGATTTTATTGTAGCTGCTTATGGTTGTTTTTTGCTTTTCTTCTTCTTACAGGTTTATATAACCGGAGTGACTTCCGGGTATGAAATCATCTCTATGCAAATATTTATAGTTAAGTCAGATCTTGCGGATTGATTCCCCATAATGTAATCTGGAATAAATGATAAAAATGCAGCAGGTTGATTGATATGAATGAAGCAGTTTCAAAAAATATATTGGATGGAAATGTGGCATCCTTTATTGACGGAAGTTCCAAGGCAGATCCCAGATTCAAACCACATCTTTTAACCAATGACTATAAAGAAGGCAGGAAAGTTCTGTGTACAATATCAGATGAACTTTCCCGATGTGATGAATTTATTATTAGTGTTGCTTTTATTACCATGGGAGGCCTTACGCCATTACTAATGGTTTTAAAGGAACTTGAAGAAAAGGGAATAAAGGGTAAAATCCTTACCACGGATTACCTTACCTTTACAGAGCCCAAGGCTCTTGAAAAACTTCAGAGCTTAAAAAATATAGAACTCAGGATGTACTGTACTGCAAATGATGATGATGGTTTTCATACCAAGGGTTATCTTTTCAGGAAAGACAGTTCATGGAGCATAATCATAGGCAGTTCAAACCTTACGAAAAATGCGCTCACTGTAAATAAGGAATGGAACGCAAGACTTATATCCACAGGTGAAGGTGAATTCCGTGAAAATATAATGTCAGAATTCATGAGTCTCTGGGAAAGTGAAAGGACAAAACCATACGGTGGATTCTTTGAAGATTACTCTATAAGATACAGGGAATCAAAGATCCAGAAAGACTTAGTCAGAATGAATGATGTGGTATCTCTTTCAGACTATAAACTGACACCCAACATCATGCAGACTGAATTTATACGTGAAACCGAAAGGTTATATAATGCAGGAGAGAAAAGGGCACTTCTTGTTTCTGCAACAGGTACAGGAAAAACATTTGCATCTGCATTTGCTATAAGAAACTTAAATCCCAAAAAGATTCTCTTTGTTGTTCACAGGGAGCAGATCGCGGTTCAGGCCTTGAATACCTTTCAGAGAGTCTTTGGGGCTGATGTGACAATGGGACTTTTGTCAGGATACTCAAAGGATATGGAAAGTGATTTTCTTTTTTCGACAATGCAGATGATGGCAAAGGAAGAAACACGAAAGAATTTTTCTCCTTCTGAATTCGACATTATTGTAATAGATGAGGCTCACAGGACCGGAGCTGAAAGCTATCGGAAAATCATGGATTATTTTACTCCCCGGTTCTGGCTCGGGATGACTGCAAGTCCAGAAAGAACCGATGATTTTGACATTTACAGCCTGTTTCACCATAATGTGGCATGCGAAATAAGGCTGCAGCATGCCCTTGAAGAAAATCTCCTCTGTCCGTTCCATTATTTTGGAATTTCTGACTTTAAGGCAGATGGTATTACCCAGAAGTCACCTTCTGATTTTAAATATCTTGAGGATGAAAAGAGGGCGGATCATGTGATTGAAAAGCTTAAATACTACGGATTCAGCGGGGACAGACCCAAAGGACTTATATTCTGTTCAAGAAACAGTGAGGCAGCCAGTTTATCAGAAATTTTCAATGAAAAGGGATACCGTACAGTTTCTCTTTCGGGAAGTGAAAATCCTGAGAAAAGGCGTGAGGCCATAGAAAGGCTTGCAGCAGACTACGATGAAAATGCTCTGGATTATATATTCACCGTGGATATTTTCAATGAAGGAATAGATATTCCTGAGATAAACCAGGTCGTTTTATTAAGACCTACCCAGTCACCGATCATCTTCGTGCAGCAGCTGGGAAGGGGATTGAGAAAAGCTGAAAAAAAGGAATATGTGGTAATTCTGGATTTTATTGCAAACTACGAGAGAAACAACTACATGATTCCAATGGCACTCTCAGGGGACAGAAGTTATAACAAGGATAATTTAAGAAGGTATTTACGGGAAGGTTCAAGGATTATACCGGGAGCTTCGACAATCAGCTTTGATGAAATATCGAGAAAGAGGATATATGAATCCATCGACAGGGCAAACTTCAATGAAGTTTCCATATTGAAAGAAAGCTATAACCAGCTTAAGATGAGGACAGGGAAAATACCAACACTCATGGACTTTGAGACCTTCGGCTCTGTGGATCCTTTAAGGATTTTCGAGAATAAATCCATCGGTTCATATTATATGTTCCTCACGAAGTACGAAAGTGAATATAATATTACCTTAAGTGAAACTGAGATTAATATGCTGGAATATGTATCAAGGAAATTCGCCTCAGGAATAAGACCCCATGAACTTCTGGCATTGAAACTCCTCATGGAAGGAACTGATGATTTACTTGAGGATTTTGAAAGAATAATCACATCATATCCATGGAATCTTCCGTATACCCAAAATACAGGAGAAAACCTCATAAACCTTCTGACCAATGGATTCATACAGGGTACAGGGAAAAATACCTACAGCAGGAGTATCTTCATCTCGGAAAATAACGGGAAATATTCAGTCTCAGAAGAATTCGAAGAGGCACTGAAAACTCCTGAGTTTAAGGATATGATGGAAGAACTCATCAGTTTCGGACTAATGAGGAACAGGAAGGATTACAGTAAAACCCATGACTTTACTCCATTCAATCTTTATGCAAAATATAACTATGAAGATGTGATGAGGCTTCTTGAGTGGAAAAAGGCGGAAGTTGCACAGAACATAGGTGGCTATAAATATGATGAAGGAACAAAAACATATCCTGTATTCATCAATTATCATAAGGGTGATGAAATAAGCCATACAATTAATTATGAAGACCGGTTCCTTAATCCCGGAAACTTAAGAGCCATATCAAAATCCGGCAGAACACTTCTCTCAAAGGACGTACGGACTGCTCTTCAGTCTGAGGAAATGGGAATCAGGATGCATCTCTTTGTGAGAAAAAACAAGGATGACGATACTTCGAAGGAATTCTATTACCTTGGAAGAATAAGACCGTCGGGAGAAGCTTCGGAAATAACCATGCCAAATACAACCAAGAAGGCAGTGGAAATTGAATATCTGCTGGATACCCATGTAAGGGAAGACATCTATGACTATATTACAGAAGGGCAATAAAATGAAAACAATTGAAGTTGTGGCAGCGGTAATTATAAAAGACGGAAAGGTATTTGCAACAAAGAGAGGAAAGGGTGACTTTGAAGGAGGATGGGAATTCCCTGGTGGTAAAATAGAAGACGGGGAAACGAAGGAAGAAGCCCTTAAAAGAGAAATTCATGAAGAGCTCGAAACAGACATTGAGATAAAGGAATTTCTTACAACCACAACCTATAACTATCCGGAATTTACAGTCATACTTTCTTTTTACCTTTGTTCCCTTGAAGATGGGGAAATTAAACTAAATGTCCATTCTGAAAAGAAATGGCTGTCAAAGGATGAACTGGATTCCGTTTCCTGGCTCCCCGCAGACACTGAAATAGTGGAGAGGCTGAAAACCATCCTCTGATGATAATAATTTAAGAAAGATTATAATTAATAGACTGAATATTCATGTGTATGGATACTTACATTATCCTGACACCTGAAGGGAAATCAGTCCCAAATGGTACTAATATTTCTGTAAGTCAATTTAATATGAATATAAACAACCGGAGTCCCAGGTTTCTCATTTAAGAGATTTTGCCTTAAGCTCCGGTTGTTTATTGTTGTTATCCCCCATCAGGATTTAAAAGGTAAATATAATCATGAGCTAAAAAAAGACGGATCAGGATTTTGCTTTTTCAAGGGTTTCTATTTCTATCTTTTTCATGTCCATGAAAATTTTCCGTGCATTTTCATCATCGAGTAAATTTGAAATATCCTTAGGTACTATCTGCCAGGAAACACCGAATTTATCCTTGCACCATCCGCACTGTTCGGATTCTCTGACATGGGATAGTTTCCCCCAGTAATAATCAATTTCTTCCTGATTATCACATTCGATGGTAAAAGAAACAGCTTCATTAATTCTGAAATAAGGACCACCGTCAAGGGCTATGAATTTATTCCCGCTGAGGTAAAAGACTGCAGTTATTATTTTTCCTGACATTCCCTCAAAATGGGGATTTTCAGATTCATCAGGATACCTTTCGAGAGATTCAATTGCTGAATCGGGGAATACACTTACGTAGTAGTTGACTGCTTCTTCACAGTTGTTATCCGCAAACCAGAGGCAGGGTGTTATTTCAACTTTTTTCATATGACGTTCTCCTTGCGTTTATGTTATTTTATAATTGGTGGTCGATTTCAAATTCTGTCCTTAAAAACATTATAAGGGTTAGGGTCAGTTGTGGTTTATTGTAATCTGCTATATTGTGTGAATTTAAAGTTAAAAGATAATACATCCAAATCTTAAACCAAATCCTATATATATCAGAATCATGGATGATGCAGATATTAAGGATTCAGGAATGTATATACCAAAGGAATGTAAAAAGTCTTTCATAAGAGCAATACAATGGAATCATTATGATTATGAAAACAAAAGCCTCCGGATTTCCGGAGGCTGGATGAATATAA
>JBDHVQ010000146.1:0-5133 GCA_039809845.1 Clostridiaceae bacterium
TATCGTAGTTCTTATATTTTTCAAGATTACTTCCATTATCAACAAGCTGTCTCGCATTGAAATATTTAGTGTTATTTATGCCGTTTTCCCTGAAATACTTTGCTACATTTTCAGCTGAATCTTTCTCACCATTACAGTCATAAACAATATAACTGTTTTCCGTGTTAAGATTAACTGCATTTTTGTATTGTCCAAGTTTTTTCATCAATTTTTCTTCTTCCATTTTCATGTCAAGCCACCTTTCAGAATGAATTGCCCCATCCCGATTACCGCCATTGTGTGCACCGTAAGTTCCCATTCTGAATATGCTGAATATGCTTCCTGTGGTCTTGCATCGACAAGGACAGTTCTGGGGTCAGAGTCATTGACATATTATTCAACTTCCTCTGCCGTTGCCATCATTATTTCATCCTGACTGACCGCTGTATCTGAACTGTTGGATGTAGTGGAGTTACTGGAATTGGATATGGAACTGTTTTTCAGTTCCGATGCATATGCAGTTTTCTCAGAAGGATTAGAGCAGATTTGAAAATGTTCCTCAACTGATTGCTGCAATAGTTAACAGTGCACAGAATTTCTTTTTTATACTAATAAAGTAATTCCCTTTTTTTACGTGTTACAAAGTACGTTATGAAGCTTAATGCAAATATAGTCATATGTCAATAAATCAATTTAATAACAGTAATTGTTTATTAAATCAATAACATATGTACCTGAAAAAAGAAGATTCGCAATTGAATATTCTCTTATCTCCCTTGAAGAATCCACAGATTCCCTCCTGCCGCAATATGGAGTCGATAAGGATTCAATAGTTATTGTCATATCCAATGACGCGCGTCCACTGGGCAGATTCGGATTCTTGCTGAAACACTTGGTTTAAATACATTTTCAAGGACATTCATCTCCGGTATCAGATGATAGTCCTGAAAAATAAATCCAAAAGACCTATGATGTTTAAAAGTGTTGTTTTGCCACATCCGGATTTTCAGTAAATGGTTATGAATTCACCTTCTGAAACATCAAAATCCAGTCTTTTCAATACCTAGTATTGGTTCCATTTATCAGTGTATGTTTTGGTGATATTCTCAAGAAGCAGCACAACATCTTTACTTTTCAGTCCTGCAGGCGTTGGGCAGGACTTTCATTATGATTTCTCCGGCTGGTCAGGAATACGGCAAGTGATGCAATAACTCAGAAGGAATACAGTCAATACAGAATTAAAGTATCCCTTTAATGGTATTCTTCCGACAAAATCAGGGCCGGAATGAGAACTCATAAAGAATCCACTAATTATACCAATGAAAGTACCGGCAGTCAGTACAGAAAAAATTTCACCAAACTGTTCTGCAAGTATGTGTATTTCTTCCGCACCATAGATTCGCTAACTTATAAAAGGATACTGTTCCGATTATTATACTTTAAATAACCTGCTTGCCGATAAATAAATCTTTGACTGTGAAACCCGCATTTTATGATTTCTGATTGCGGAAACAGTATTAATAAATTACACTTTCGAGAATAAGACCCCTTGCAGGAGCAACTTTACCTGCTTTGGAGCGGTCTCCTGTTGAGAGTGCATTTAAGATATCATCTTTTGACCTTGTCCCATGTCCTATGAATATAAGTGTACCTGCAATAATCCTCACCATATTGTAGAGAAAGCTGTTTCCTTTCAAGGTTATGGTAATAAGATTGTCTTTTTCAGTGAGTTCAGCGGAATATATTGTTCTTACAGTACTTTTCACTTCACTTCCCTGGGACATGAATGCCCTGAAGTCATGTTCACCTTTAAAATACTCAACGGCTTCTTTCATTTTTTCAATATCAAGTGGTATTTTTTCATTTGAGATATACTGCCTTCCTATTACGGGCTCCACTTTTGAATTAAGGAATCTGTATGAGTAAATCTTTGCCCTGGCATCTTTTCTTGAATCAAAGTCCACAGGGACTTCCTCTGACTTCTTAATTCTTATATCCTGAGGGAGGATATTATTAATAGGATAGAGGAATTTTTCCGGTGGAATGGTTGAGTCTGTATAGAAATTCAGAATATAGTTTCTTGCATGTACTCCTGAATCTGTCCTTGAACATCCTCTTACTCTTATCTTTTCCCCCGTAAGGGAAAGGAGTGATTCTTCAATCACTCCCTGTACTGTTCTTTTATAGTCCTGGATCTGATATCCGTTAAAATCCGTTCCGTCAAATTCCAGTTTTAATCTAATATTTTTCTTATCCATATCTTTTTCCAGTAAGCATAATGATAGTTTTTCTATTTTAATTGGTATCAGTTTCCTGTTCTGAATATCTTTTTTAGGGAAGCCTGAATACCGGCAGTCCCACGAGTATTATAATTAAGAGGAATACTGCAAAGATGAGAAAGGCAAAGAGGTCCTGCCTGTTGTATTTAAGTTCCTTCATCCTTGTCCTTCCTTCTCCTCCCCTGTAGCATCTTGCTTCCATCGCCATGGCAAGTTCCTCTGCCCTTCTGAAAGAAGAGATGAAAAGCGGAACGAGGAGCGGTATGAGACTCTTTGCTTTCTTCACGAGGTTCTTTGATTCAAAGTCTGCCCCCCTTGCCATCTGTGCCTTCATGATCTTATCAGTCTCATCCATTAATGTCGGTATAAATCTTAAGGCAATACTCATCATCATTGCAAGTTCATGGGCCGGTACACCAAACCTCTTGAACGGCCTTAAAAGATTCTCTATGCCGTCTGTAAGTTCAATAGGGGATGTTGTAAGGGTCATTATGGAAGTGCCCACAATGAGGAATATCAGCCTTAAAGTCATGAAGAATGCAAGCTGAACCCCTTCCCTGTAGACTTTTAAGAATCCCCAGTGGAAAACAGGATCACCTTCACCCGTTGTAACAAAAAGGTTTAAGACCGCTGTAAAGAGGATCAGCATGAATATCCCTTTGAGTCCCTTATACAGGAACTCAAACTTTAATCCTGCTATCATCGTGACAGCTGCTATGAATATTGCTACGACGACATATCCTGTAAAGTTTTTTACAAAGAAGAGTCCTATGATAAAAAACATCGTTATAAGAATCTTTGTCCTTGGATCCAGTTTATGGACAGGTGAATCACCCGGAATATACTGTCCTATGGTAATGTTTTTAACCATTATTCCTTCCCTCCTCTTAGATCTTCAAGAATGAGGTCCCTTGCCTCTTCCACCGTTATGACGTCTTCCCTTAAACTGAAGCAGCCGGACCTGTTGAGGTCCCTCATAAGGTAAGTCACCTGTGGGGATGCAAGTCCCATCTCCTCAAGTCTTTCAGTCTGTGAGAAGACATTTCTCGGTGTATCCATCATTACGAACATTCCCTTATCCATTACAATGACAAGATCTGCATTTTCAGCCACATCTTCCATGGAGTGTGATACGAGGATTGTAGTCATTTCATATTCTTCGTGGAGCTTTTTAATCTGTGCGAGGATTTCATTTCTTCCCCTGGGATCAAGTCCTGCCGTGGGTTCATCCAGTATGAGGACCTTTGGTTCCATAGCGACAACTCCCGCTATGGCTACCCTTCTCTTTTGTCCGCCTGACAATTCAAAAGGAGACTTATCCGTGTCTTCTTCGTAGTTCAGTCCGACAAGTTCAATTGCCTTTCTGACCCTTAAATTGACTTCTTCTTCAGAGAGTCCCAGGTTTTTAGGACCGAAGGCCACATCCTTTTCGATGGTCTCTTCAAAGAGCTGATATTCCGGATACTGAAAAACAAGTCCGACTTTCTTTCTGACTTCAGTCAAAGACACTCCCTCGGCGGTTATGTCCTGTCCGTCGATGAATACTTTTCCCGAAGTGGGTTTAATAAGCCCGTTGAAGTGCTGTATGAGAGTCGATTTACCGGATCCAGTGTGTCCTATCATGGCCACAAATTTTCCTGTGGGAATATCTATCGTAACATCCTTTAATGCCTGTTTTGCAAAGGGTGTTCCGGGGCTGTATATGTAATTCAGATGTTCTGTTTTAACTGACATAATTTTTCCACCATTTCTTTTGTATTGAGTATATGGGTATCGATATCTATTCCTGCTTCCTGAAGAAGATATGCAACTTCAGTTACCTGCGGTACATCAAGTCCTATGGCTTTGACCTCAGGTACTTTTGAGAACACATTCATGGGAGTATCGTCGAGGACCACCTTTCCACCGTCTATTATGACGATTCTGTCCGCTTCAACCGCCTCTTCCATGTAGTGGGTAATATGGATTACAGTAATTCCGAACTGTCTGTTCAAAATTTTCACTGTCTCCATTACTTCTTTTCTTCCTGAGGGGTCGAGCATGGCAGTAGGTTCATCAAATATTATACAGTCCGGTCTCATGGCAAGAATCCCGGCTATTGCAACCCTCTGCTTCTGACCCCCTGATAATAAATGGGGAGCATGTTTTCTGTAGTCGTACATATTGACTTCCTTAAGTGCCCAGTCCACTCTTTCCCTTATTTCATGGGGAGGAAGACCTAAATTTTCACACCCGAATGCAACATCTTCTTCTACGATGGTTGCAACCATCTGGTTATCGGGATTCTGGAATACCATTCCCGCCTTGGACCTTATATCCCATGTGTTTTCAGGCAGTGTCGCATCGATATCATCCACGTAGATCTCCCCTGATGTGGGAAGAATAAGTGCATTGAAGGACTTTGCCAGTGTGGATTTGCCTGAACCGTTATGCCCGAGTATGCATATGAACTGTCCTTTTGGTATGGAGAGTGTTATATCCACAAGTGAATATTTGATATCCCCGTCTCCCGGAACTATTTCTTTTCCGTTTTCATCGTAGTCGTTGTAGTAATGATAGATGTTATAGGTGTCCACCATATTTCCCTTGGGACCCCTGTCACCTTCCGGAGTGATTTTGTCCGTCACTTCCCAGGTCACCACAATCTTATCTTCCATTTTATCTTTTCCTTCCGGTATTTCAAAATTTAAAATACATTCTCACATAAGTATAAATTATCCCACATAATTTAAGGATAAAAAAAGTCTGAACACCTTATTAATTATACTGTAAAACCGGCTTACTCTCCGATATTTACACCTGTATATTGTACCATTTACTGATGAATAGGAAAGCATAACAGATGTATTGATTTCATATACTTTTTTACCATCCT
>JBDHVQ010000147.1:0-5061 GCA_039809845.1 Clostridiaceae bacterium
CCTTGAGTCTTTCCTTGAGTCTTTCCTTGAGTCTTTCCTTGAGTCTTTTATTAAGTCTTTTCCCGGGGTCTTTTCTTACACTATGTATTAAGATAATTTCAGCTTTTTTCCTTCTTTTTTTATCTGAGATGAATTCTTATCTTATGATTAAGAGTGCAAGAAGACAGGTAACTGCTGTAAATGCGGAGAATACTGCCACAATCTTTTTTTCATTCCATCCTTCTTTTTCATAGTGATGGTGTATGGGAGCCATTTTGAAGATTCTCTTTCCGGTTCTTTTAAAATATGTAACCTGGATTATTACTGAGAGGGCTTCAATTACGTATATGAGTCCTATGAGTATGAAAAGTATTTCGGTATTGGTCTGTATTGCAAGGGTCGCTAAAAGTCCTCCGAGTGCAAATGAACCTGTATCACCCATAAATACCTTTGCCGGGTGCCAGTTGTAGTAGAGGTATCCGCCGAGTCCTCCTAATAGAGCCGCAGCATATGCAGCCATAGAATAGCTCTGCTGTATGAATGCTCCCTTTGTAAGGAGGAATATTATATAGAATACAGCAACAACTCCTGTGACACTGCCGCAGAGTCCGTCCACACCGTCAGCAAGATTCACTGAATTTGCCGCGGCTGTGTAGAAAATGACGACGAATATAAGGTAGAAGAAAGGGTTAAGGTGGAAGAATCTTCCCTGTACGTTAAGGTGTAATCCCTGTCCCCCGTTGAAATACCAGAGTAAAATCAGACCCATAATGAGTGAAAATACTGTGGTCATTCCTATCTTCTGTATGGGAGTCAATCCTTCACTTCTTTCTTTTCTGATTTTTATATAGTCATCGAGAAATCCCACTGCACCGAAAAGGAGCATTCCAAGGGTAATCATGAGGCTCTCCGTAATGAATCCGTTGGTGATAAATACAGATACAAGTATCCCCACAATGAATATGAATCCACCCATTGTTGGTGTTCCCTGTTTTTTATAGTGTTCCTCGAGTCCTTCTTCCCGGACCTGCTGTCCGAATTTCATTGAGCGAAGCTTTGCAATTACGAATGGTCCTGAAAGAAGAGAAACAGCCAGTGCGGTTATAAGGGCAATTATTATTCTCATCGTTTAAATCCTCTCCAGTATATTTAAAAATCTTTCAAATTCCATTGATCTCGATGCTTTTAAAAGAACAGTATCTCCTTTTTCAAGAAGGTTTGGCACGGCTATGACTGCGTCTTCATATGCAGGGTATCCGTAAAAGTCCTGGGATCCGAATCCTTCCCCGTACATTTTGTAATAGTCCCCGACGGCAATGAGTAAATCAGCCTTTTCCCTCGCAAGTTTTCCTATATCCCTGTGGGACTGGTCTGAATGGCTTCCGAGTTCCTTCATGTCACCTAAGAGTGCTACTTTTCTGCCCTCAGCCATGGAAAGTACTGAAAGACCGGATTTCATTGAATCGGGACTTGCATTGTAGGTATCGTTTATCACAGTAATATTTTCGTATCTTGTTTCCTCGAGCCTCTGGCTTGTCTTGTCGAAGAACATGTGCCTTATGTCTTCCATTGTGATGCCGTAGTGCAGTGCACACGCTATGCAGAGTATACCGTTGTATACATTATGCATTCCGGGAGCTTCAAGTTTTGCCCTTCCGATCTTTACACGATTTCTTACAACATCGAATTCACATTCTCTTCTGCCAAGGGTTATATTTTCAGCCTTGTAGAACCCGCCTTCGACTCCCGCCGTTATTACCCTGTATGAGTCGGAGGTCACTGTTTTTAAAAACTCGTCATCTGCGTTGATGAAAAGATTGGAATCTTCCCTGAAAAATTCGGTTACTTCCATTTTGGCTTTAAGTATGTTTTCCTGTGTCTTGAGGTTTTCTATGTGGGATATTCCTATATTTGTTATAAGGGCAGATTCAGGTCTTACAAGGTCTGCAAGGAGCCTAATTTCACCAAGGTCACTCATCCCCATCTCAAGGACTGCCATATCGTAGGACCTGTCCATTGAAAAGAGCATGAGGGGAAGTCCTATGTCGTTGTTGTAGTTTCCCCGGGTCTTGAAAACCTTGTATCTTGTGGACAGCATACCGTGGAGCATGTCCTTTACACTGGTCTTTCCTGTGGATCCTGTGACGGCAATGAATTTTGCCCCCAGTTTGGATTTATACCAGGAAGCTAAGGCAAGCATCGCTTTCTTTGAATCTTCAACCCTTATAAGTCCCTTTGTGTCCGTGGGTATCATTTCCACGTCCTTTTCGATAATTGCAGCGGATGCACCCTTTTCAAAGGCGCTCATGACGTAACTGTTTCCGTCTGCCCTCTCACCTGCAATCCCTATGAAAAGGGAATTTTCAGTGACCTTTCTGGAATCTATGACAACCGATTCCACGAATACATCGTCGCTTCCAAAGATTATTTCACCCTTGCAGGCGGCGGCAATTTCTCTTAGATACAGTCTTTCCATTTTCTATCCTCTTGTAGTATTTATTTTCATCCATGACTTTAAGGAAATATTCCTTAAAGCGGCCTTGTTCCGAGATACCTCAGCACTTCTTCAAATATAATTTTGGCAAATGGTGCACTTACCACCGATCCGTAGGACGCACCTTCCGGTGAATCCACAGCTATATATAGGGAAATCAGCGGGTCATCCGCAGGAGCAGCTCCCAGGAACGAACTTATATAGTATTCATAGGTTCCGGTATGGGGGTCGATTTTTTCTGCTGTTCCCGTTTTACCGAGTATATGCATCCCTTCCGGCCTTGCGGCCATGGAACCTCCTTCGTCCCCTGTAAGTTTAAGCTGGTCGAGTACAGTCTTTGCAGTCTCATCATCCAGGATATCCGCAGTTTCCTTTTCACTGAAGGAATAAAGAACTTCCTTTTCTCCTGTGAGCTTTTCCCTTTTAATTTCCTTTACCACGTGGGGTGTTGTTTTCCGCCCGAGGTTTATGAGGGTGTTGAGATTATTTAATGTCTGTATTGATGTAAGGTTATTGGTCTGCCCGATTGAAATAGTGGCAAGGTCCACATCGGAAGTATCGATGGGTTTTTTGATAACCCCGTAGCTTTCGTTGGGTAAGTCGATTCCCGTAGGGTGTCCCCCGCCGAATGCCATTATATATTTATAGAGTGTCTCTGCGCCCATGGTAAGTCCGAGCTTTATAAACCCTGCATTTGATGAATTCTTCATTATATCGGCAAGAAACTGATACCCGTGGGCTACAGAATCTGCGTTTTCAATCCTTATCCCGTCGACGGTGGTGAATCCTTCGTCGTAGAACTCCCATTCAGGGGTTACAAGGCCTTCTGAGAGCGCCGCAGACATAGTTACTATCTTGAAGGTGGAACCCGGTTCAAAGGGCGATTCAATGGCTTTATTCCGCCAAAGTTCCAGAAGGTCATCCGATGTTACACCTTCTGCCATCTCCCTCGGGTTATTGGGGTCAAAATCAGGAACGTTGACAAGTCCCAGTATTTCTCCCGTCTGCGGTTTTGAAACTATTATCGTGACTCCCTTGGCATTGTACTTTTCAAGGGCTTCAGAGGCTGTCTTTGTAATGAGAGCCTGTATGTTTTCATCGAGTGTAAGAATTACTTCTGCACCATCCACAGGATTTGTGATCCTTGGTTCCACGAGGGGAATATCCTCATATCCTGAATCAGTCTCACTTATCTTAAGCCCGGGAACACCTTTAAGATATTCGTCATAGATAAGTTCCACACCGGAGAGTCCTTCCCCGTTTTCTCCGGTAAAACCAAGTACGTGTGCCATGAGGTTACCGTTGGGGTAGAACCTTCTGGTATCGTCAGAATATACCATCCATCTGAAGCCATTTTCAGATGAAATCCTCTTGATTTCATCAAGTTTTCCTATTTCAACCTGGCTCTTTACATTGACTGATGAGAGAAAATTTCCTGAACTGTCCGTAAGATTGAGAAGATTATATAATTCATCCTCATCCATGCCGAGTATCACGGAAAGTTTTGAAGCAGCATCCCTTGTGTATCCCGAGAGTTCTTCTGCCTCATCCCTTGTCATGTCGCTTTGTTTTTCCGGAGTCCTTCCTATCAGCTTAAGCCTCATGTATGAAAGGTCCGCAGATACCTTGAATGCAGATGACGATGAGGCGAGAATGACACCGTTGCGGTCAGCTATATCTCCCCTTCTCGGTGTAAGTTCAGTTATATTTGTTATCTGCTCCAGGGCTTTATCCTTGTTACCGCTCGTGTCGAGGATCATAACGAAAAAAAGCCTTAGGATAATTGCGACTGTAGCTGCCAGAAGAAGAAAAAAAACAAATGCTCTTCTGGGTTCTTTTTTGATTAAGTTACTTATTTTTATTAAGCAGGGGTTTTTAAGTTTTTTCCTCCCCATATTTTTACCGGGCATGATGAGCACCCCTTCTTCCCTTTCGATTATCCTTCAGTTTACCATTATGGAGGATGAAATTTAAAGACTTATGAATTTTATATTACAAATAAAGACTTATTTTCTTAAAAAAGTCCCCTAAAGAAAGGAAAACTAAAACAGATTCCTCTATTTTAGTTTTACATCATCAGCTGATTCAGCGGAGGGAAAATTATCTTCTGAAAGATTCACTGTTATTCCTTCTTCTGTTTCCCTCTCCCTGTATCCTGCGGAAATAACAGTATCCCTTATTACAGTATAGTTGCTGCCTTCGAGGATCTTTGAATTCATGGAATCACTCGAACGGATAACTTTAAGAATCACATGCTGGGTTTCAGATATGCTCTTCTGAAGGGAAACCATTCTTATGTAGTTGAAAAGTACCACTGCTGTTAAAAATATTATAAAAGATGATGCCAGAAATCTTATTACAAAAGTCCCGCTGATTATGGGAACTGCTCTTTTTCTTTCCCTCTCCCTTGCCCTTTCAACTGCGGTGGTTTCATGAACCGCTCCAGCGGTGTCCCTTAATACAGAATCCATTTCTTTAGTCTGAACCATTTTTGCCCTGCCTTTCTCTTTTTTGCGGGTAAGCCCCCCGGGGCCGTAATTTTTTCTCTTTGTTTCTCATGCCGATCCTAAAAATCATTGCTTTTTGCC
>JBDHVQ010000148.1:0-5033 GCA_039809845.1 Clostridiaceae bacterium
AAACGAGTCCCGTAAATAAGGACTATCAGATGGTTATACCATAGTGAGTACCTTATGGAAGAAGGGAAATGTTTCTTAAAAAGGGGGAGACTCCAATGACTGACAATACACCACCTGAAAAGTAAGAGCCGGTTCAATAAATAACCGGTACAGTAATAAAGAAATACCAGAATCAATATTGTAATTAAGAAATTAAGAATTAAGAAATAAGAATCAAAACCAAATCACAGAAGATATAGATTTAAAGACAGTAATATCTTTTAAAATGACTTAGGTTTTAAATAAGGGGGTAACACCCATGACTAAGGATATACCACCAGAAAATTAAAGGCCGGTAAATCAGATCCGGCAGAAATAAAAATCTGAATTAAACAAACGGATAGGAACACATTCTGATCAGAAGATTAAAGTTCCAGCCAGAATTCAAAAATGGATTCAAAAATAAGATTCTGGAACCATTTAAAGGGAATCTTGTACAGGAATCCAGTAAAAGAATTGAAGATTTAAGTTTAAGAATCAGAGATCTTAGCTTTTAGAATTAAGTTTTAAAGTAAAAGAAAGAATAGTTTTAAATTGATTCCTTTCAGTGATGTTTAAGAGACTGAAAAAGGAAAATGTTTTTAAAACAGGGGGTAATACCCATGACAGAGGATATACCGACAGACTGTTTATAGCCGGAAGATAAATTCATACCCGGCAGATAACATGAATTGATCGGACCAGAAACGAGTCCCGGGCAGTATCCTAAAGAAATACTGCAGGAAAGGGAAATGTTTCATAAAAGGGAGATGAATCCCATGCAGAACGATTTAATACCCGGAATATAGTAAAAAGAAGTCTTCAGAATACAACCCGTACATATGAGACGGCAGTCTGAAAGATCCAACGATCAAAATATTAAAGACTAAAACCACTATATGAGGGAACTGAAGAAATATACTTTAAATATTGATACACGATAAATTTGAACTTTCCTGTAAATGTTGGATTTCAGGATGAAGGGATAGCGTTAAGTATCATTTAAGAGTATATAAGATTTAAGAAGAATATTTAAAATATGTGAGCTGTAAAAGAGTTTCGATAGCTGGTTCATCAGTCAGTGAAACTAAACGAAGATGCTTATCTTTAAAAGTAGTATCAGAGATGATACGAGATTTACAGAAGATCATATGGGAATTAAATAAGTAAGGAAGATGTAAGAAATAAAGCAACAAAGATAAAGTAACAAGGACTGGACAGCAGATTATCCGCTGTCCTTTTCTTTTGTCTTGATTTAAAGGGATTTCGGAAAAGGCGGGGATTATAAAAGGCACCAATTTCATTGAAGTGAAAAATTATGGTTACTGATATTTCACCGGAAGTTTTAAAAACCCCATTTTAATATTATCTTTTCCAAAGAGTGGTAAGATGAAGTCCGGCACCCATACTGATATTATTGATTATTCTTTAATCCTTTAAGACTGGAGTATTTCGGTGTAACTTGTTTAATACTATACTGAGGACTATATAAAAACAGATAAAAACTTTACTGGGGGGAATGAATTCATGAAAGCATATATACTGATAGATTATTCCAATGACTTTATAGCAGAAGACGGAAAACTTACCTGCGGATTACCGGGAAGGGAAATTGAGAATAATATAGCTGAAAGAATAAGAACGGCACATAAAGACGGAGATTTGATAGTCTTTGCCATGGACTATCACAGGGAAAATGAACCTGACCATCCTGAAACTAAACTCTTCCCTCCTCATAATATTGAAGGAACAAAAGGGAGAGAATTATATGGTCTCCCCGGAGAAATATATGAAGAAATAAAAGGCGAAAGGAATGTTCTCTGGATGGATAAAAGAAGATATTCTTCATTCTGCGGCACCCCGCTGGATCTCATACTCCGTGAAAAGGGAATAGATGAAGTGATACTCATGGGTGTATGTACTGATATTTGTATACTCCATACTGGAGTGGATGCATATAATCTGAATTATAAGATAACGGTATATGAAAACTGCACTGCGTCTTTCAATGAAGAAGGTCACAGATTCATACTTTCCCATCTTAAGAATGTAATTGGTGCAGATGTCATATCTTAAAACGATTATATCATCTGCAGTCAGCATGACTATATCCGATATTTGATGAAACAGTAAAAATAACAGACAGGGACTTATCTTTTTTATTTGTAATTTATAAACTGCAGATATATTATACCTAAGGTAAACAAAATCTTAAGATTGGGGTATTATGAAAAAATATATAAAAAATGCGGGGATATTAATCCTCTCGGCATCCTTTCTTTCATCCTGTGCTTTAAAATCTGCCACAAGTGAAAGTAATGCCACAAAGACAGTAACCAATGCATCTCAAAATATGTCAAAGCCAAAAAGCAATGCTTCTCTGAGCAATACGGCCAATACAAAGATCACGCTTCCGGCACCGAATAAAATCACTATTGCTACCACTCCTGTAAAGACTATAGCTGTAAATACCATTCCTACCTATACCAGGCCCGGGCAGACGGTTCCGGAAAAGGAAATGAAGACTCCGGTATTTAAACAGCTCGCCAGGATATTAAGAGATCTTAAGGCCCAGGCTGATGCAAAAAAAGGAATATCTACAGTAGCAGTTAATACTGTTCCCACAGTTACAATAGCAACTACGCCTGCGGCAACAATAGCAACCGTACCTTCAGGCGGAACAGCCAATTCTCCTTCTGTCGGAGGAGGCGGTAATACAACAGCAGTTCCTTCAACTTCACCGGAGAATGAAACTTCTGCACCTGAAACTTCGGCTCCACAGGAAGGGGATACAAGAATTGAAAAATCCAACTATGTATACGGAACTGCAGAGGATGCATATAACAGGGTAAATCCCATCAAAATATATCCTGCAGGAAATTACTTCATATATAAGGAAGACGGAAACGGAGCTGTCAATATTACAAAACAGGACGGAACAGCCGGTGGATGGATATATCCCTCCGATGACAGTTTAACTGAAGGCACTGAAGGAAAAGTTAAATTACCTTCAGAAAGAGTTACTGACCTTTCAAGGGAATTTTCATTCCAGATGCCGGAAGGACAGGTATTCAGTGTTGAATCAAATCCTGAGTATTTTGTAAACAATGCAGAATCGCTGGGAATTGAATGGATAGATGAAACCCAGCACGATGAATACTCCTACCAGTTTACAGGACAGGCTTTAAACAATGCCATGGTCTGGGTTCAGTATATAGACTACCAGCCGGTTCAGACAGGATATGTCATTAACAACAGAGAGATTCCTGTCTATATCCAGGGCGGAATAAGGCTCGGGGTAAATACACTCGCTGAAGCCCAGTCTGTATACAAGAATAAATACAGGATATTTGAAGGTCCTGATCAGTATACGGTGGAACTAAGGGATCTTAACAACAATTCACTGTCACCATATAAATTGTTCCTGAGAATGGATGAAAATCAGGTACTGATCGGTTTCTATTCAGAAATAGCACAGATCCCCCAGATAACACCGGATACTACTCCTGGTGTTGCACCGGCAGATCCGAATGCAGAGGAATATCATCCAGAGATTGTTCCTCAGCCTGAGCCCAATAACCAGGAAGGTAACGGTGATGGGGAAGATGGCACAAATAATGGTGATACCTCTCCCGATGGCAGTGATGATGAAGAATAACAATTAATTCCCACTTTATTCTTTATAAATGAATATTAAAAATGACTTCTTTAATCAACAGTGATTTTTTCACTGATGAGGAGAAGTCATTTCTTTTTAAGTCCAGGGGAGAACAGGAATAATTGTTTAAAAAATAGTTTTGCTTTTTCTGCAGCTTGTAAGATTCAAGAAACAACTAAATGCAATTGATTTGCATTACTGTTTGGTTTATAATTTTTCCATAAAGTATCAGGACTTTTTGCTTTTGGTAAATCGTTATGGAAGGAATAAATTATGAAAAGAAAATTTGATGCAGAAAATGCACTTAATATAGAAGAGAAATTAAGCTGTGAAGAATGTAGTGCACGGCTTGCAATTATAGATCAGATGATTGATAATGGGGGAGTTCTCGATCTGGATAAGATTGAGGGTGTATCGGAGAAGATGGTGAAATCCCTTTCTGACAAGAAGGTAATAGCTGTTTCCGATGGGAACATAGTTTATGCCTATCCTGTTTCAGGACTTAAAACCATGCATTGCGTCAAACCTCTTAGTGGTGATTCTTTTTACGCAATGTGTGCCGTTGATTCACTGGGAGCAGCTTTTACCCTCGGTAAGGATGTGACCATTGATTCAATGTGTGCTGTCTGCGGAGAACCGATACATATTGAAATCAGGGAAGGGAAACTTAAGTCATATTCTCCGGAGGGACTGTGTGTCACCCATATGGATTTAAGGAGCAGTTCCGACTGGGCACTCACCTGCTGAAACAATATGAAATTCTTCCGTGGGAAGAATGATATGGAGAAATTTATTGAATCAGCCGGTTCTGACAAAGAATCACTCTATGGACTGACACTTGAAGAAGCTTTTGATGTTGCAAGGAAAACTTTCAGTACCGGGAAAGCACTTGGGATTACCGGTTGAATGAGGAATCAGCGGAGCGGGCAGTAATTCCTGGTCACTGTTTTTCTCTGGAAAAAATAATGGAAAAAATAATTTTTAATTAACCCTCATTTTACTTGCATTCTTATTGAGATAATCATATAATTATAAGGCTTGAGTATCTGCCGAGCTTTTTATCTGTTCCATCTCCCGGTAAGTCTATATGAAACTGCTGGTATGGGATAGTGGAAATGAGGTCTGTATTTAAGTGTGTAACAGTAGCGATGACTCAGGAGGTTGCTGGACTTCCAGGGAATTCCTGATGAGCCAGACCGGGGTTTAATCCCGGGCGAAGGGGTCATCCGATATTTCATGCGTCTTTTTTGCATGATACACCCGGATGGGTTTACGATGAGTCCACTGTTGTGCGTCGAAGTTTACGTACATGAAAAGAAGGAGGTAGCGAAGATGGCAGCTCAGAAAATCAGAATCA
>JBDHVQ010000149.1:0-5006 GCA_039809845.1 Clostridiaceae bacterium
AAAAAAATTAAACCTCAAAAGACAGGAATCCAAAAATGGATTCCTGTCTTTTGAGGTTTTAGTATCAATCAGGAAATCTTTCCATCCTTGCAACACTTGAGAGTATTCTGAATCCATGATTTTTATAAAGTGAAAGTGCCTTATCATTATCGCTCATGACTTCAAGTTTCAGATTTTCAATTCCGTAATCCCTCGATCTTAATATTATTTCATCGAGGTAAATCCCGGATAGACCCATACCTCGGAATTCGGGCATTACACCGAAATTTATCAGTATGTAGTATCCCAGCTGTTTTATTATTTGTCCGTATCCTGCCGGATTCCCATCTTTTCTGAATATGAGGGAAAGTGATGGTATGTACGACTGTGAATCCATTTCCTTTCTGACATCTCCATATTCAAGTGGAATTCTCTTTTCTGAAAAAAATATAGTATTCTGAAGGCTTACCCTCATATTCATATCATCGGGGGTTTTGACTTCATAAGCCGTAATATCCATGGGTTTTTCACGGAAAGGAATAAAGTTTCTGATGTCCATATCCATCAGTATATGATGCTTTTCTGAAGTAAAGCCGATCAATCTGAAAAACTCCATGTTGTAATCATTTTCTTCAATTTCTGCCGAAAACCTTCCTGGAAAAAACGGTCCTTTTCCTGTAAATATCTCGTGGATGATACTTTTTAAAGCTTTTTCAGAATTTACGTATTCTGAAAACTCTTCCCTTCTGAATAAAAGATCTTCTGAGGGAAACATCGATTCAATCCTTGCAGTTCCGGCTGTCTTTCTGTATCTGATATAGAAGAAGGGTCTGTCATCGAAAAGGAGGAGCTTTTCTGTGAGCCCTGAAGATAATCCTGCAAAAATGCCTTCTTTTTTTGCAGAAATCAATGGGTTCTGGTTCATTGCATTGAATTTTTTAAAGCCTGAAAAGAAACCTGCATAAAGATCCAGTTCTTTTTCGCCGGGAGTAAGTACGGTGATTCTTTCCATAATTTCACCTGTAAAATAAGAGAGTACTTAAAATACTCTCTTACTGAAATTTAATTATTTATTTATTTGTTTTTTTAATCCTATTCCACTGCCTTTACACTTAAGGAAACCTTCTTGTTGTTTTCATTTGAATCGAGAACCATGACTTTTATGGTATCTCCGATTTTTAAAACATCTGATGGTTTTTCAACCCTGCTGTGTGAAAGCTGGGAGATATGAGCAAGTCCGTCAACACCAGGTTCAAGTTCTATGAATGCACCAAAGTCGGTGAATCTTACAACCTTACCGAGTACTATTGAACCGTTGGGGTACTTATCCTGGATGTTCTTCCATGGGTCATCCATGAGGGCCTTAAGAGATAATGAAAGCTTCTGGTTTTGCCTGTCGCATCCGATTATTTTAACTTCAACTTCTTCGCCGGCCTTTAATATTGATGAAGGTTTTGGTATCTTTCCGTATGACATTTCAGAAATATGGAGAAGTCCGTCAACTCCGTCAACGTTGATGAATGCACCAAAGTCAGTGAGTCTTGCAACTTTACCCTTAACTGTCTGACCTACTTCAAGTTTGTCCCAGGTCTTCTGTTCCTGTTCCTTTCTTGATTTTAAAAGATGCTGTTTTCTAGAACCTACGATCCTTGTGGATCCTCTTCTTTCTTCAGCTTCGATTATTGAAAGTTCGATATCCTTTCCTACGTAATCTTCAAGGTTTCTCACAGGGTTTACATCGACATGTGATGCAGGGATGAATATCCTGTGTCCCTTGTAGAATGCAACGAGGCCACCCTTTACAGCTTCTCTTACCTTTGCATTTACTGTTTCTTCAGTTCCGACTCTCTTTAATATTTCTTCCTTTGAAGCTTCTCTTTGAACTTCCTTTACTGAAAGTATGAAGAATGAGTCGTTTTCTATAGGTCTTCTAATTACCTTAGCTTCGATTTCCTGGCCGAGTTCATACATATCGGTGAGCTTGTCTGAATCATCGAAGGAAACTTCATTTATTGAAAGCTTACCGTCGTTTCCTGCTCCTACAAGGGCAATTATTGCTTCCTTGTCATCGAGCTGGATAATCTTGCCCTTTATGATCTGACCCATCTTTACAGGCTTTTCGTACTTTTCCATTAGTTCGCCCATGGACATTTCTTCGTCAGCCTTTTCTTCTTCCTCTTCAGTCATTTCTTCTTTGTTTTCTGATTCTTCAGTTTTGACATCAGTATCTTCAGGCTTAACTGTTTCAGGCTTAACATCAGTTACCATTGATTCCCTGTCTTCATTTTCTGCACCCTTTTCAACTTCCGCTGAATCTTCGGGTTTAACTTCTTCTGTAACCTTTTCTTCTATTTCTTCAGTCCCCTTGTCTTCGGCTTTATCAGAAACTTCAGTTTCAGAATTTTCAGCAGGTGCTTTGTCTTCCTGTGTAACTTCTGATACTTCTTCTTCAATGACAGGGTTTTCCACCCTTACATCTGTTTCTGCGTTGGTTTCCTGACCTGTTACGGGGGTTTCTTCGCTGATTCTCTTTTCGTCCATCATAATAACTCAATTGCCTCCTTGATAATCCAGTCCGGTGTTGAAGCACCGGCAGTGACTCCGATTCTGCTGTATTTTTTTAGTTCTTCTGTATATTGTTTCAGTTCCTCTGCATTTTCCACAAAATATGTGTTGATGCAGTTATTTCTGCTTATTTCATATAGCTTTGTGGTATTGGATGAATGCTTTCCTCCGATTACCACCATTGCCTCAACTTTTTTTGAAAGTTCTTCAGTTGAATTCTGCCTTAACCCTGTTGCTGCACATATTGTATTGAAAGCCCTTATTTCTTTAGCCTCAGCTGAAAGTCTCGTGATAAGTGATACCCAGTTTTCAAGTTTTTCCGTGGTCTGTGCCACTGCACATACCTTCAGGGGAACCCTGAAATCTTCACTGCCGTTTCTGACAATTATGGCCTTGTTATAACACCAGCCATTTATTCCCATAACTTCAGGGTGGTTTTTATCTCCCAGAATCACGACAGTATATCCAAGGTCTGCATGTTCACGTACAATCCTGTGGATATTTGAAACATAGGGGCATGTAAGATCCACTACATTGTCAGAAGATGCCTTTAGTTTTTTCACATTCTCTTCTGAAAGCCCGTGGGACCTTATGATAACCGTATCATCCTTTTTAAGTGCCTCACCGGGGTCATTTTCAAGGACCTCCACATTGCTGTCCTTAAGCTTTTCCACGACATCCCTGTTATGAATGAGTTCACCGAAGGTGAATACTTTTTTTCCCTTTTCACCGAGTGTAAAGGCTTCCTTTACTGCACGGCTCACACCAAAGCAGAATCCGGCATTGTCTGCCAGGATTATTTCTCTCATAATGTCTCCGTGGGTATTTTTAGTTACTATATCATTATAGCTAATCAGTGAAACAAATACCACTTATTTGAATGATTTAAAATGATGTTAATTATGAGTTTACATGTATTTTCAGTGTCTGCAGAAGAATCCCATTTCACCTTCTGATACAATTTTTAACAAATATTCAGACATACAATAAATCTTCAGATTTTATGAAATTTCCGTGTATTTACCAGCCAGATACCCAGTTGAAAAGGCAATCTGAAGGTTGAATCCTCCTGTCAGGGCATCTGTATCTACGATTTCACCTGCAACGGAAAGATTTTCATATTTTTTTATCTTCATGGTGGAAGGATCTATTTCCCTTACATCAATGCCGCCCCTTGAAATAATCGCTTCTGACAAGGGTCTTGTACCCGTTGCCGTGAACTTGAGAGCATTGAATCCTTCCGTAATTTTATTTCTTTCTTCCCTGGTAACTGAATTTACTTTTTTATTCCTGTCTGTTCCTGATCTTTCTATCACGAGATTTACAAGTTTTGAAAGAGACATGGAAGTCAGTGCGTTCTCCACACTCTTATTCGGATTATCACTGAAAAGGCCGAGGATTTTCTTTTCAGTCATCTGTCTGTCAAGACCAGGTTTAAGGTTTATTGCAATTTCTGCAGGATACCTGTTTATGTAGGAACTTGCAGATAACACGAGTGGTCCTGAAATTCCGTCATGGGTAAAGAGCATTTCACCGATTTCAGAAAACACTTTTTTCTTTCCTTCCATTACATCAAGTCCGACATTTTTAAGGGAAAGACCCGCAAGGTCACTTACATCTTCCTTAAGAACCAGGGGAATCAAAGAAGGTTTAAAAGGATGGGTCTTAATACCCAGGGCTTCCATCATTTTAAGTATTTCACCTGAGGATCCTGTCAAAGGATAACTGCCTCCTCCGCCGCAGACGATGAAATAATCACCTGAAAATTCTCCCTTTGATGTCAGAAGAGATGTTATTCTGTCGCCGGTTTTTTTTATCTTTAATACTTCCGCTGAATATATTACATTTACTCCGAGATTCTCCATCTGTCTTCTGAAAAACTTTATTACATCAGAGGATTTGTCACTTTCCGGAAAGACCCTTTTCCCTCTTTCTGTCTTTAATTTAAGTCCGCCTTTTCTCAGATAATCCATTAGGTCCTGGCTCGGGAAGGTATAAAAGGCTGAATATAAAAATTCCGGATTATGAGGAACCGATAAAAGAAGGTCTTCCACAGGCGAATCATTGGTGACATTACACCTTCCCTTCCCTGTTATAAATATCTTTCTTCCCGGGATATCATTTTTTTCAATAAGTGTGACATCATGTCCCTCTTCAGCTGCTGTACATGCAGCCATCATTCCGGATGCTCCCGCACCCAATACTATTATTTTCATTTATCCACCATTTCAGCGACTGCAGCAGTGCTGCATCCTGATTACCTCTTATTCTTATTGTTTCATTTATGTGTTCCATATGTCATTGTCTGTTCTTCACAGAAACTTTTATCATGCTGCCTGGTTTAGTTCGCCTGACAATAGCTTTACCATTAACAATAACATATCCTTTCAATAAATGAGTTACATTAAAATTACTGGAGAAAGGAATTTTTGAAAAAAATTCTGATAAGAATAAAATCTTTC
>JBDHVQ010000150.1:0-4968 GCA_039809845.1 Clostridiaceae bacterium
TTATTGTCCGGATTATTGTCCGGATTATTTTCTGATTTTTCTTATTTCAGATTTTTATCATCAGTGCTGAAATTAGCCTCAATTGTATCCCATACCATCATTCCTGCCTTGGCAAGAGTTACAATGCCATAGACACTGTTTGGTATATCGCTGCTCATTATGGTGAAGATGTAGTTTCCGTTTGGAGCATTGATTATAGCAGCTTCATGCTCAATACCCTGGGAATTGCCCGTCTTTGATGCGAACTTGAACCTTTCCTTGAAATCAAGGTAGAATGCAATTCTTGATTTAACCCTTTGTCTTAAAAGGTCAATGAGATATTCAGAGTTTTCTTCAGACAGGTATGAATGTTTGTAAAGCATTCTTAATACTGTTGCAAGATCCTGTGCTGTAGTAAGGTTTTCCTTGACTCCCGGATCTCCTGAAAGAACAGTGTTCTTAAGACCCATTTCATCAAAAGTACTATTGATCTTTTCGCTTCCCATGAGTTTCATAAGCTTGAATGTGGCAGTATTGTCACCTTCCACGAGCATTACGGTTATGAGTTCTCTTATTGTATAATTTCTTTCGATGAATTCTCTTAAGATTCCTGAACCTGGTTTTTTGTCTTCTTCCTTGATGGATATGAATTCATCCATGGAATAATCTCCTGCTTCCACTCTTTTTAAAAAGGCAACGGCAAAAATGAGTTTCATAAGTCCTGCAGAAGTCATCTGTTTGTCTTCGTTGTATTTGTAGACATATTCGCCGTCGAGGTCCTCAAACACAAAGCTGTAGGTTCCTTCCCTTTCTTCATCGAGATACTTTTTGATTTCTTTCATTTTTCTTTTTCCTTTCTCAGTTCGTTTATGGATAAAGCGGTTACTTAATGGATAATATTATTCTATGCGTTAAGTCCTGTTGTAAGCATAAGTATGAGGAGTATTCCTGCAAGTATGAATCTGTAATATGCAAAGATTCTCATAGGCTGTTTTCTTATGTAGTTCATGAATGCTCTTACAACTATAACTGCCACTATAAATGATACCACAAACCCAATAAGTAGGGTTAACCATTGGATTCCTGTGGCAGAAGACATTGCAGGTCCTCCGATGAATTTTATAAGCTTAAGTCCTGAAGCTCCTATCATTATTGGTATAGCCAGGAAGAATGAATATTCAGCTGCAGTTTCAGGATCAAGTCCCTGCTGCCAGCCTCCCATTATTGTGGATGCAGATCTGCTCATACCGGGCCAGAGTGCCATGACCTGGAACAGCCCTATCTTTATTGCCTGCATTCCCGAGATATTTTCTACTCCGTGGGTTTTTGACTTGTTCCTGTATCTTCCTTCAAAGTAGAGCATCATCACTGCTCCGAATATCAGTGCAAGAGCAACAGTCAGCACATTGAAGAGTTTTGCTTCAATAAGATCATCGAGGAGGAATCCGAATATAAATGCAGGAATCATTCCTATAAGTATGGCAAGTACAAATTTTCTTCCTCTTTTTTCACCCTTGAAAAAGGCCGAAACAAGATCTATAAGTTTCTTCCTGTAGAGCCAGATTATTGCAAGTATGGCCCCGAGCTGTATTACCACCATATACATCTTTTCAAATTCACCTGAACCAAAATTCAGGAAGTGTCCTGCAATAATGAGGTGACCCGTTGATGAGACAGGAAGAAATTCTGTAATCCCCTCAATCACTGCTATAATGATGCCTTTAAGTACGTAGAGTAAATCCATATTCTGTTGTTATCCTTTCGCTTGTTGTCTTTTAAATTATATAAATCCTTCTTTTTAAAGTAAAGAAATGTGAAAAACCTGAATATCCATTTATTGCTTACCAGTAATAATTACCATAAAATTTTTAAGAATTGCAGCTGTTACTCCCCAGACAGTTTCACTTCCAAGGTAATAAAAAACCTGCGGATTTTCCCCTGTATAAAACGGATAGTTTCTGCCGCCAACAATCCTGTCATATGGAAAATTCTCATAAGGAAGCTGTTCTACTCTTACTTTGTGGACAAGAGGTTCCTGATCGAGGAGATCTGCAAGGGGAATCCTTATAACCTCTTCTACTTCATCCCGGGATATATTGAATTCACTTCCTCTATATATCCCGGCAAAGGGATATATAATATTCCTGTTCGGAGTAACGAGGTAATCCAGGGGACCTAAAATTTCGATTTCATTTTCAGAGATTCCCAGTTCCTCACAGGTTTCCCGAAGAGCAGTATTCATAGGTTCCTCATTTTCTTCAACTCTTCCTCCGGGAAAACATATATCACCTGGCTGACTTTTTAATTTCAGTGCCCTTTTCTCAAAAATAACCGAGTCCTCATCTGGGTCAATATTATATCCTTCATCTTTTTTAACTATAAGTACCATCACTGCACTTTCCCTCATCTTCCCCAATACTGAAGGACTTCTGTCTCTTAAAATACTGTAATCCATATATTCTCTATATCACCTTTCCCTTAAATCAAATCTCTGTTTTCAAGTACCTGGCTGTTCCAGGTAATTTTATTGGCTTAATTATTTTGAGTCATCTCTTAATACGGCATTTCTTAATTTATTCCACAATATTTAAGTATACTTTACGGTAACATTAAATATGGGTTTAAGTTAGGTGTTTAATAACAAATAGGAATCTGAATAAGTTACATTAAATAAATAATTTCTATGATAACCCATCGATAACCCCATCAAATAATGATCTGATTCAAGGTGAAAAATCCAGGAGGCAGTTTGGAATTGAAACAGAAAACCCCATTCTTCCCTTTAACCAATTCACAGAGTGTACTATAATCTTAAGATGTATAATATATATGACTTTCTTTAAAGTACAGTTAATCAACGGCAGTTAAAATAAACCAGCAGTATCAAAGTTACTTCTTTACCCTAACATTATAAACCAAAATATTTTCAGGAGCATTTATGAAAAAATTCAGATTCTTAACCTTTTTATTTTCTCTCGCAATTATTATTACTTCACTTGGATTTACAGCATATGCAGAAGATGCACCCATACCGGATCCTGATGTGGAAGCTGAAGCTGCCTATGCACTGGATCTTGATACCGGTGAAACAGTATTAAGTAAAAATGCAGATGAAAAGATGTATCCCGCATCCACCACAAAGCTTATGACAGCACTTATCCTTGCTGAAACAACACCTGACAGAAACAAGGAATTCAGAATATCTTCTAGAGCCCTTGATATGGAAGCAGTATCTATAAACACGAACCTCTTCATATTATATGAAGGGGATACCATTAAAGCAGATGACTTAATGAAGGCAATTCTCCTATATTCTGCAAATGATATGGCAGTAGTTGCCGCTGAAGGAGTTGCAGGTTCAGAAGATAAGTTTGTGGAGCTTATGAATAACAAAGCCCAGGAACTTGGACTTAAGGATACACATTTTGAAAATCCCGTGGGGCTTCATTCAGATGACCATTATACCACTGCAAGGGATCTTGCCCTACTTATGAAGGCAGCATACTCAAATCCCTGGTTAAAAGAGGTCATGGCCATGCCCAGTGCTGAAATAAATACCAAAAACCAGCCAATAGGAACAATTGAATCCACAAACAGAAACCTTGGTAAAAAAGGAAATGTTGCAGGAAAAACAGGATTTACAGATGAAGCGGGAAAATGTCTTGTCACTGTGAATGAACGTGACGGAAGAACTATGATCTTAGTTCTTTTAAAAGACGGTGATGCATATGAAGACAATTATATCCATAAAGATATGGAAAACTTTGCAGATGAAGCATTTGCAGCCCAGAAGACAGTGCTTGTAAAAGCTGACGAACCCATGGATCCTGTAGAAGTTACCTACAGACTTTTCAGGTGGTTCGGTCCTGAAAGAAAAGTACTCATAAAGGTCTCCCCTACTGAAGATATACAGTACTACAGAAACTCCTTCAACGAAAAATACAAGAAGTTTTTAGTAGCACCAAAGCCGGACCTAAATGTCTTCAATTTAAAGGCAGGTGATAAGGTAGCTGATATTTCCCTCGATGTTATGGGAGCAGGTCCCCATGCCATAGCAATTTCAGACTCAACCACATTCAATTCAGTCTTCGTTCCCAATGCACTGACTTACATTATATCAATCTTCGTCCTCATAATACTTCTCTTTGGAGGTATAGCAATTGCAATAAAGCTTTTAAGGACAAGAAAATCCGTAATGATGAGACACAGAAGAAAAAGGCAGGAAAGAAGAAGGAAGATTACAAGATTCAAAGGCCCCGAAGATCTTTAAAACACTACGAATCACTTTATTCTATATTTTCAAAGAGGAAGGACTGCGTTGATACTCAGCTCTTCCTCTTTTTTTACTTCTTTTTTTATCCCCCTTCCCTATCTTCTCTTCTTCAAAATTATTTTATATTTATTTTTCATATGGAAATAACATTTTATATTCAGCATTTAAATATGACATATGTCGCACAAATGAGGAACCGTAAGTGTTAGTGATGTTCTAATATGTCCGGATACTACCGGCTTGTCATGAAGGATTATGACGGATAGAATTGACTTAAAATAATAAAAAGGAAGAACCCCGGGAGTATTTCATATACAAAGAAGCCGCTGGCATGATCAACATCACAAAGGTAAAGGGTCAGCCAGGAGCATGGATCAACCCCAAGGATAACAAGGCTGCAGAAAAGTATACTCTTTTAAAGGACCTTTTCGCATACTTCACTTCCATGGACGCAAAGAACAGGGAAGATGCTGTTAAGAAGTACGGTGCCGGTAAATACCTCGTTTATAAGGTAGCCAACGGAATGATAAATGTAACCAAGGATATGGCAGCTCCCGGTGCATGGATCAACCCCAATGACAATGTAGTTTACAAACCCTGCCCAGGCGACATATACCTTTCTGCAAATTCAGCAGTTTACATGAACGCTGAAAACGCAATAAGCGGAAAAGATGCAGTTAAAATGTATGGAGCAGGAGAATACTTCATATACAAAT
>JBDHVQ010000151.1:0-4944 GCA_039809845.1 Clostridiaceae bacterium
TTATTGCTTTTCTCTTTCTCTTTTTTCACGCCTTCTCTGTTCACGGTTTTTAAAATGGATTTCATTCTTTCCCTGAGGTCTGAAGTTGAGTCCCTTTTTAACCTGCTTTTCAGGCATACGAAGTCTTTCGCCGAGTAAATCTGAGAAGAATTTCTTGGATTTGTCGGAAAGGAGTACAATTTCTGTTTTCTTACGGTCAGTTCCTTCTATTATGACCGCATCCTCTGACCTGTGCATTGAAGTAAGTCCTTCTGTGGGGATGGGTCTTAATCCGATTATAATACTTCCGTCGGATTTTCCTGTCATCGAACCTAAGATTTCAAACCCTCCGGGAAAACTACCTGCATTTTCATGTCTTATCACTGTCTTTCTGTCACCTTCTCTTATGTCGGGAAAAGCGCCGCCGAGCTGACATATTATAAGGAGTACCACAGAAAGAATGATCGATCCTGACATGAGATACTGAGGAGGTGTCCATCCGGTGCTCCTGAAGAGGATAATAAATACTGCTGCCGCCGATACGATGAGTGCCACAGGATAGAGCCAGTAGGCATAGGAATTTAATTTTACTCCCTTTACCCTGTATATTTTTATAAAAGCCCCTATTGTCCTTAAAAGGAATGTGAATATGATAAGTGATCCTAAAAAGAAGAGTATACCAGCTGTTGCCATTGGCCCTATAGCTGTCTTTTTCTCATTGAGCATCCAGACAAAGAAGAGGGTCATAATGAGTGAACACAGTGCAGCTGGTATTGAAAGAGGTTTTTTCATGATCTATTTTTCTCCTCCCAGAGCTTCTTCTTTTTCCGCTGATTCTGTCTTTTCATTATCTGTCACCCCGATGCCGAGTTCTCCGAGCTGTTTGACATCTACCTTTGAAGGTGCACTTGTCATGGGGCAGAATGCATTCTGGTTTTTCGGGAATGCAATTACATCCTTGATATTGTCAGTTCCAGCCAGGAACATTATCATCCTGTCAAAACCGAAGGCAAGTCCTCCGTGGGGAGGTGGTCCGAATTTGAATGCCTCGAGGAGGAATCCGAATCTTTCCCATGCTGATTCTTCTGTGAATCCAAGTAATTTAAACATTTTTTCCTGGAGTGCTGTATCGTGGATTCTTATGGATCCTCCGCCGAGTTCTTCTCCGTTCAGTACCATATCGTAGGCTTTGGCCCTTGTGGTGCCCGGGTTTTCCATCATGCCTTCCACATCTTCGTCCATGGGGGATGTGAATGGATGATGTGCCGCAGAATATCTTCCTTCTTCTTCATCAAATTCAAGAAGCGGGAATTCAGTCACCCACGAGAAATTGAATTCATTTTTATCGAATAATTCAAACCTTTTTCCAAGTTCGAGTCTTAGTGCGCCGAGGGACTGGAATACTACTGAATCCTTATCAGCAACTATAAGAATCATGTCCCCTGTTTCAGCTTCCGCAGCCTTTACAATCCTGTCCATCTCTTCTTCAGTGAAGAATTTTGATATGGAGGATTTTATCCCCTCTTCCTTGAGCTGGATAACTGCCAGTCCTTTGGCCTTATATGTCTTTACAAATTCCTGGAGTCTGTCTGTATCTTTTCTTCCCATTCCCGCCTGACCCTTTACTGTAAGTCCCCTTACGGATCCGCTGTTTTCAAGTGCTGATTTGAATACAGCAAATTCAGTACCCCTTACGGCATCACTTAAATCCTTGATTTCCATACCGAATCTAAGATCAGGTTTATCTGAGCCGTATTTATCCATCGCTTCACGCCATGTTATTCTCTTAAACGGGGTCTTTACCTCGTATCCTATGACATCGTGGAAAACCTTTTTAACGAGTCCTTCATTGATTTCCATTATTTCATCCATGGTTGAGAAGGACATTTCGATATCTATCTGTGTGAATTCAGGCTGCCTGTTGGCTCTTAAATCCTCATCCCTGAAGCATTTTACAATCTGATAGTACTTGTCAAAGCCAGAAACCATGAGAAGCTGCTTGAAAAGCTGCGGAGACTGCGGAAGTGCATAGAATTCACCAGGATAATTCCTCGAAGGTACGAGGTAGTCCCTTGCACCTTCAGGAGTACTCTTTGTAAGAACTGGTGTTTCAACTTCTGTAAATCCCTTTTCAAAGAGGTATTCCCTGACAGAAGCTGCAGCCTTTGACCTTATCATGAGTATTTTCTGCATGTCGGGTCTTCTTAAGTCCAGGTATCTGTATTTGAGTCTTAGATTTTCCCCGGCATCGAGATTTTCCTTTACTTCTATAGGAGGGGTTTCAGATTCAGAAAGTATCTTTAATTCTTCAGCTTCAACTTCAACCATTCCTGTGGGAATATTTTCATTTACAGCTTCCCTTTTAACAACTTTTCCCCTGACTGCAATACAGTATTCACGCCTTAAGGATTTTGCCCTTCTGAATGTTTCAGCATTTCCTTCTTCTCTGAATACGATCTGGGCAATTCCTTCCCGGTCCCTTAAATCCACGAATATAATCTGTCCCTTGTCCCTCTGTGTCTGTACCCAGCCCATAAGGACCACTTCTTCGCCGATATTTTCTTCCCTCAGCATTCCGCACATCATTGTGCGTTTTAAATTTCCCATGCTTTCTGCCATAGTTTATTCTCCTTTAATTAGGACAAGGTGTCCCTTAATATGAGATAGAATCATAAAATAATTTCATTTATCATCTGTCTTTTATTTTCAAGTACTTCAGTGAATTTATCAAGATAAAGCCTTATATCCTTATAGGACGACATCCTCTTTATCCTTCTTTCTCCTTCTGAAGAAATGGTCTTTGTGATTGCCCCCGCTCCACAGGAAATGATGGTATCTTTGTCCTCCATCATGGATACATTGTAGTAATTTTCGTATCCCTTTAAACTGTAACCGCGGTTTTCACCGTTATCGGTTATATTCTTCTGCCTGTACAGGTAGTAGAGACCGTAGCCGTTTTCTTCAAGCAATGAAGATACATCTTCCATCATTTCTGATGTTAGACCCATCTCCTGGTTTATACCGGTATCTTTCAGCTGGGATCCCTTCTTGATACTGAGGGTATGAACTGTAATCCCTTCAGGTCTTAAAAGGAGAAGTCTTTTACAGGAATTTTCTGTGTCTTCTCTGTTTTCTCCTGGAAGCCCCAGGATAATATCCATGTTGATATCGGAAAAGCCAAGACTTCTCGCAAGGTTAAATATTTCTTCCGTATCTTCTGCTGAATGGTTCCTTCCGACTGTCTTTAAAGTTTTATCTGAAAAAGTCTGCGGATTGATACTTATCCTCGTGGTTCCGTATTTTTTCATGGCGAGAAGCTTCGCTTCGTTTACTGAATCGGGTCTTCCGCATTCAACGGTAAATTCCCTTATATCATTTCCCTCAATAAAATTTTTCCATATGCCTTCCATCACTTTTTCAAACTTCTCATCAGAAGGTGCTGTGGGTGTACCTCCGCCGAAATAAATAAAGGAAGGGGTAAGGTTTTTATCTTTGAGCATCTGCGAAGTGGTTTCCATATCAGTTAAAAGTGCGGTTATGTATTCATCCATCATATTCCCCATGGAAGACGGATAGGAAAGAAAGGAACAGTAGGAGCACCTCGAAGGACAAAAGGGCATATGTATGTATATCCCCACATCTCCCTTTTTACCGGTTTTTAAAATCTCCCTTTCCTTAAGAGCCAGGTTATATGCAGTAAGTGCCTTTTCATCCGATACAAGATAGATGTCCCTGTAATATTCAAGGATTTCTTCCCTGGTCTTTCCTTCACTTAGAAGTGAAGATGCAATACCTGCAGGCCTTACACCGATCATGGTTCCCCATGGAGAAGAATATCCAGTTTCACTTTCCAGAAATTTATAGAGACTTCTCTTGTAGTCCTCTCCCCCTGGTGGGTATTTAACTTTGAATTCCCCTGTTTTCCCTTTCCACCTGTATATCAGTGATAGGGATCCGGGTTTTTCAGAATCACTTTCTCCAGTAACGCTGTCATCTTTTTCTGTATCTCTTTCTGAATATAATTCTTCAAGAGTTATAGTCTCATATGCTCTGCCGGATTCACTGATTTCATCCGATTCATCCGGTTCCTTTACTCTTACCTTTATTTCAGTTCCAGGAAAGAATATCCTCGCAGTATGGTAAATATGGTATGCTGCTTTTTCACGTGGAATGATTATATTCAGTTTTTCCGGAACTTTTTCTTTAATTTCTCTTTCTATGGAATTCTCTATATCTCTTTCAGTATCTCTTTTTATTTCACTTTCCATCAGATGAATACTAATTCTCTTTTAAGAACATGTTGTATTTCTTTTCATGTCCGATGGTGGTTTCCATATCGTGGCCCGGATATACTACTGTATCATCCGGAAGAACCAGTAGTTTTTCCCTTATTCCTTTTAAAAGCTCCACGCCGTCTCCACCATAGAGATCGTATCTTCCGACGTTGTGCTTAAAGAGGGTATCTCCTGAAAAGAGTACTCCTTCCTCCGGGAAATAGAGACAGACTCCCCCCTTTGTATGACCGGGAGTATCAAGTACTTCCATTTTCTTTCCCGCAAAGGAGAGTTCTCCGTTTTCAGGATATGTTTTTAAGGGTGCACTTACATGTCCGAATATCTGTCTTCCCTCATCTATGGATTCTTTATCTGCCTTACTTATATATACGGGGCACTTATACTTTTCTTCGAGTACATCCACACCGCCTACATGATCCACATGGCCGTGGGTTAAAAGTATCATTTCAGGTTCAAGTCCGTTTCTTTCAAGGTACTCTGATATTTCCTCGCCTGAATCTCCGGGATCGACTATCAGAGCTTTCTTTCCTTCGCTTACAATGTAGCAGTTGCTCTGGTACATTCCGAGTCTTAATCTTTGTATTTCCAAAATATATCTCCTGTTATAAAAATCCGGTCTGTTAAGTACTTTATGCATTATTAGGGTTATGAATTATTTGGGTTATGAATT
>JBDHVQ010000152.1:0-4908 GCA_039809845.1 Clostridiaceae bacterium
CTTTCAAAAGTTCAGGCTCTCCTTCCACCCATGAATGTAATATTCAACAAAGTGTGGGATTCAATGACTGATTCAGACAGGATAGAATTCAGAAAGAAATACCACCCCTTCATGTGTCTTAACAGAAGTCCCCTTCCCCTGGAATCTGCAGAAATTCTTATTAAGGGTGAAGATGAGGGAAAGCTTAAACTGATAAGAGGCAGAGCTGAAGTTAAGGCAATGCCTGACGGAAGATTCAGCATTAATTATTCATCGGAGAAGCCTTCGGAGGAATTTGATGCAGTAATCAATGCAACGGGACTCGATGTATTCTTCGAAAATTCAGAAGAAGTAAATCCCCTTATTTATGAAGTACTGAACAAAAGGTATTTCATGAAAGATAAATGGGGTGGTTTTACTCTGAATCCCATTGATATGACAGCTGTATCTCTATTATTCGGGTCCCTCAGTAATCTTCACTCCTATGGAGTACTGGCATCTGGTGTACAATACAGGAATAATTCAACACTTATTATTCAGCACACTGCACATAGAGTTGTGAAAAAACTCATTGAAGATGGATTCATAAGGTCAAAATAACACTTTGGAAAAAAATGAAATAAAGACATGTAAGGTGAAAAAAGACAGTGAAAGACGCAGAAAATATCTTGCGTCTTTCATTGTCTTTATTTAAGTTCCTTATATGCAATATGGAATATGAAATATTCATGAAATATACAATATGCACAAATAATGCAATATGCACAGAATATCACGAAATAATATGAAGTTTATAAACTTAAACTTCTATGGTTTCTGACAGATCTTCTGTTTCGTCGCCCATGGAATTTAATATTGGGTCGACTTCAGCTTCTATGAATTCAGTTACCTGGGAAGGAGCCCTTCCGATGAAGTTTCTGGGATTTACTATTTCATCTATTTCTTCAGGTGAAAGACCGAATCTGTCATCACCCTTTATTCTTTCTATGAGGTCATTCTCAAGTCCTAATTTCTTGACCTGCCTTGATGCTTCCATGGAATGTTCCCTTATGAGTTCATGGAGTTCCTGTCTATCCCCGCCTTTTTTTACAGCTTCCATCATTATGTTTTCAGTTGCCATAAAAGGAAGCTCGGAATTTATTCTTCTTTCGATTATTTTGTTATAAACCACCATGTTTTCGGTGATATTGGCATAGAGTTTCAGGACTCCGTCGAGTGCCAGGAATCCTTCTGGTATTGCTATCCTCTTGTTTGCAGAATCGTCGAGGGTCCTTTCAAACCACTGTGTTGAGTGGGTTATTGCAGGGTTTAATGAATCAACAATGACATATCTTGCAAGGGATCCCATTCTTTCGGATCTCATGGGGTTTCTCTTATAGGCCATGGCTGAAGACCCGATCTGGTCCTTTTCAAATGGTTCTTCCATTTCCTTTAAATTCTGTAAAAGTCTTAAGTCGTTGCTGAACTTATAGGCACTCTGGGCTATGAGGGAGAGACAGTTCATGATAATTGAATCAAATTTTCTGGTGTATGTCTGTCCTGATATCATAAGAGGCTTGAATCCGAATTCAGATGATACGAGTTCATCGAGTTTTTTAACTTTCTCTTCATCGCCTTCAAAGAGATTCATAAAAGAAGCCTGTGTACCTGTGGTTCCCTTGACGCCACGGAATCTGAGTGATGCGATTACATGGTCAACTTCTCCAAGGTCTATTATAAGGTCCTGAAGCCAGAGGCATGCTCTCTTACCCACGGTAGTAAGCTGTGCCGGCTGGTAGTGGGTAAACCCGAGCTGAGGAACATCCTTGTATTTCAGAGCGAATTCCCTTAAGTTTTTTATGACTTTTATGAGCTTTTTTCTAATGAGGTTCAGTGCATCCCTCATCTGTATCATATCCGTGTTGTCACCCACATAACATGAAGTGGCACCTAAATGTATTATGCCCTTTGATTTTTGGGCCTGTTTTCCGTAGGCGTAGACATGGCTCATGACATCGTGTCTTACTGCTTTTTCTCTTTCTTCGGCAACTTCGTAGTTGATGTCATCTGCATATTTTTTAAGGTCTTCAATCTGTTCTTCGCTTATGTCGAGTCCGAGGTACCTTTCTCCCTCTGCCAGTGCAATCCAGAGCCTTCTCCATGTCCTGAACTTGTTTTCTTCAGAGAAGATATAACTCATCTCAGAGGATGCGTATCTTTTGTTTAACGGTGATTCATACTGGTCTCTCATTTTTCCTCCATGTCAAAGACCCTGTTTACACAGGGCCTTCAAAGATTCCTATTCTTCCATTGATTCGATAAGTCTTACAAGTTCATTTACTGCCTCTTCTTCATCGGGACCTTCTGCTGATACTTTGATCTTTGATCCCTTAACCACACCAAGGGAGAGAACTCCGATGAGGCTTTTGACATTTGCCTTCTTTCCGTTGAGTTCAACGGACACGTCTGACTTGAATGAAGACGCTCTCTTCACAAGGAGGGTTGCCGGCCTTGCGTGTAAACCTGTGGGGTTATTCACTGTTGCTTCTTTTGATACCATCTGGGCACCTCGCTTTTATTTATAAGTATAATTATACAGTGTTTAAAGCCTATTTCAAATGGATTTCCATAAACCTTACGAATGCATCGGTAACTGTATAGTCTGTCTCTATCTTTTCAACCCCTGCCCTGTTTGAAATAATTACAGGAGTTGTGATGTCGGACCTGTTTGATACGTATTCCCTGTCCATGAAAAGGAGTTTGTCACCTGCAGTCACATGGTCCTTTTCCCTGACGTATGAGGAAAATCCGCGTCCCCCGAGTTTTTCTGAATGTATACCGCACTGTATCAGGATCGTAACACCTTCAGCAACTGATATTGCAACCATGTTGTGGTATTCTCCGACCATCACAACTTCACCTGTCACAGGTGAATAGAAGATATCCTCTTCAGGGTAAATCCCTACACCCAGGCCATCCACGGTATTTTCAGGAAGATAGCTGTTGATTTCCCTTATGGGCATCAGCGTGCCTTTTAAAGGCATATAAAGATCAATTTTCTTTTTCATATCTATTCCAGTTCTTTTATAAATTCTGCGATTCTTTCCATTCCGGTCTTTATTCTCTCTTCCCCTGTAGCATAGGAAATCCTTATAAAATCAGGAACACCGAATGCTTCTCCAGGTACCACGGCTATGAGTTTTTCACCTAAGAGTAAATCTGAGAAATCCATTGCGTTTTCTATTTTCCTGCCTTTGTAGGATTTTCCGAAAAGAGAGGATACATCAACCATTACATAGAATGCTCCTTCGGGTTTTATAACGGAAAGTCCCGGGATTTCTTCAACAGCAGACAGTACCATATCCCTTCTTTTTTCAAATACATTCTTCATGTTGTCGACGAAGGTCTGATCCCCTTCTATCGCCTCAAGGGCACCGTACTGTGATATGGATGACGGGTTTGAAGTTGTGTGGCTCTGTAAATTAGCCATGAGTTTTATAAAGTCAGCGGGACCTGCAGCATATCCTATCCTCCATCCTGTCATGGCATATGCCTTTGACACACCGTTTACTGTGAGGGTCCTTGCGTATGCATCGTCGCTTATGGCTGCAATTGAAACATGCTTATTGCCGCCGTAAATGAGTTTTTCGTACATTTCATCGCTTATTATAAAGAGGTCATGTTCTTTTGCAAAATCCGCAATACCCTTTAATTCATCGTATGAATAAACAGTTCCTGTGGGATTGTTGGGTGAATTCAATACAATTGCCTTTGTTTTGTCAGTAGTGTATTTTCGGAGTATTTCAGGAGTGAGCTTATAGGAATCTTCCCTCGTGCCTTCTGCAAATACAGGAACGCCCCCTGAAATCTTTATAAGTTCAGGGTAGCTTACCCAGTATGGAACCTGGAGGATTACTTCGTCCCCGGGGTTTAAAAGGGCTTCGAAGGCATTTGCAAGACATTGTTTGGCACCTGTTGAAACTATTATCTGTGAAGGTTCATAGTCAAGGCCGTTGTCTTTTTTAAGCTTTGCACATATTGCCTTTTTAAGGGGCATTATTCCTGAAGCTGCAGTGTACTTGGTCTTTCCTTCCTTCATGGCTTCGCAGGCTTTGTCAATTATATTGTCCGGGGTATTGAAGTCAGGTTCCCCAGCGCCGAATCCAACGACATCTTTTCCCTCGTCCTTTAATTTTCCTGCCTTTGCAGTAATCGCAAGGGTAACTGATGGTGATATTCTGCTTATTCTTTCTGAGTATTTCATTTATGGCACCTCTTCTGTTTATTGTTATATGTACATTATAAATGAAACCATTTACCATTTTCCAATAAGATTAAAATAAAATATTATTTTTCAGTTTTTTCATTCTTTAGAAAACTGTAATATAATTTTACGACTCTTTCACCCAGGGCATCCCAGCTTAAAGAATAAAGGTCACATCTGCCCCTCATGCCTAGTTTACCCGATGCTTCAAGAACTGCAGATGCAATATCACCCACGAACTTTTCCCTTGCTTCAACAGCAGGTGTATCTATGGTGTCCATATCAGGCATGGGGATGAAAGTAACGAGGTCAGAATATTCATAAAGCCAGTCCTTTATCCCCGGAAGAGACGTTACAACTGCCTTTAATCCTGAATTCAAGGCTTCCGGTACAACAAGGGGAAGGCCCTCGTAATAACTCGGAAGGATGAAAATATCGCCCTCATGATATTCCTTCACCATATCTTCCTGACTTAAAAGCCCCCTGAATTCATAAGGATATGAAACGTGAGAAAGGAGATTCCTGATCTTTTTATAATCACTCTCCGAGGACGTGGATCCGATAATTATAAGTTCAAGTGGAAGACTTTCTGATACTATCTGGAGGGCGGGAATTAATTCCATTACTCCTTTGGCTTCGGTAACTTTTCCAGTAAATATTACCCTAACCCTTTCACCGTTCTGACA
>JBDHVQ010000153.1:0-4827 GCA_039809845.1 Clostridiaceae bacterium
TATGCCATTTTGATTTTGTCGAGGTTATTGAGACCGCCGGTTTTAAAGTAATAGAGTATGAAAGCTGCAGTACTTATCAGCCAGGTAATTGGGTATGCCCAGTAGACTACCCTTATGTCAGGAATATACCTTACCATTATTGTGATGTAGGTAATTCTTATTACACACCAGCTTATCAGCATGACATACATTGGTACCTGCGTCTTTCCAAGTCCTCTTAAAATCCCTGAAAGAAGATGGGAGAGTGCAAGGAGGAAATAGAAAAGGCAGATAATTCTTGCCCTGTCCGTTCCTGATGATACAACGTCGGGCTGACTGTTGAAAAATGCTATGAGGGTGGGTGAATAGAACCAGAGGATTACACCTATTATTTCTGCAAGTACTGTCCCTGTCAGAAGCCCGAATCTGGCTCCCTTTCTGACTCTGTCAAATTTTTGAGCTCCCATGTTCTGTCCCACAAATGTAGTCAGTGCCATACTGAAACTTATTATGGGCAGGAATGCAAAGCCTTCGAGCTTTGTATAACTTCCGTTTCCTGCCATATGTACTGAACCGAACATATTGATATTTGCCTGTACTATTACATTGGCAAATGCAACCACTGAATTCTGTATTCCGCTTGGAAGTCCCATGCTGACGAGTCTTTTGAGCATCGGGATATTAATTCTTATTTTACTTATTTCAAGCCGGTAGAATTCCCCCGTGGTAGTAAGTTTTCTGAAAGCCAGGAAAGCACTTAAAAGCTGGGATATTCCTGTAGCTATGGCAGCACCTGCAACTCCCATTCCAAAGTAAGCCACAAAGAGAATATCGAGGATTATATTGGTTATTGCGGCTGTAACTAGATAGTAGAGTGGATGACGGCTGTCACCGACTGCCTGGAATATGCCGACACAGGCATTGTATAGAACCATGAAAAGACCGCCGGCAAAGTAAAGTCTTAAGTATACCGTAGCTTCATGAAATACATCGTCGGGTGTTCCGGTCCATCTTAAGAATAAAGGTGTCAGGAGCATTCCGAAAACTGTCACAAAAATTCCTGCTATTATCGCTGCAGCCATTGTAGTATGAATTGCCACCTTAAGTTTTTCTTCATTTCCTGCACCGAAATATCTTGATATAATTACACCGGCACCAACAAAGAGACCCCCTAAAAATCCTATGATAAGAAAAATAAGACTCCCTGTGGATGTTACTGCCGCAAGGGCTTCCTTGCCGAGTACATTTCCGACAACAAGTGAATCCACAACGTTGTATAGCTGCTGGAAGAGGTTCCCTAAGAATATGGGCATTGCAAAGAATATTATTTTTTTCCATATACTGCCTTCTGTCATATTAAAACGCCTCCTTTAACGGGCAACATTACCCATTATACACAGTGACCTTTCTTTTTATAAGGATAAAAGACTTAAGTAGAGTAAAGATTAGATATAAGTAGTACAGAATTTTCATGATATACAAATTTCTTTTCCTTTTCGGACAATCAAAAATTGTGACTCTTCGGGGACCTGCACCATAACTATCAGATGTTTTCCCTGTGCTTCAGTAAATACAGTCTTAGTGTCAGTTAATGTCCCGGTGTATATTTATGCATTGCAGGATGATAAACGGATGGTCAGGGGGAATGATTGATTGAAAAAAGAAACAAGTGGCAGTAAGATGAACGGTCCGCCGGAACATATCGGAATCAGTCTGCTGCATTAAATTAATTATTTACTTTTCAGATGTGTTGTGCTAAAGTAGTTCAGTAAGGCCGCACAGAAAAGGTATAAACCCGGAAGGACCTTAATGGCGAGTAACTGATAAGAGGAGGTGTTCCGATTATGTATGCTGTATTAAAGACAGGCGGAAAGCAGTACAGAGTTTCAGAAGGCGATGTTTTATTCGTTGAAAAGCTCGCAGGTGATGTAGATTCAACAATTGAATTAACTGATGTACTTGCTGTTGCAAATGAAGACGGAAATCTTACCATAGGTTCCCCTATGGTTGAAGGTGCCAAGGTTGTATGTAAGATCATGGCGCAGGATAAGGCCAGGAAGATTATTGTTTTCAAGTATAAGCCCAAGAAGGACTACAGAAGAAAACAGGGTCACAGACAGCCCTATACAAAGCTCGTTGTTGAAAAGATAATGGCTTAGTCATGATCAGGGTAACCTGTCATGAAAAGAATGGTCTCAAAGTAGGTTTTACCTACAGGGGACATGCAGGGTATTCTGAATGCGGAACTGATATTGTATGTGCCGCTGTGACAGCGCAGCTCATGATGGCTGTCAACGGTTTATCCGAAGTTATGAAAATGCCTGTATCCTATGAATCACAGGATGAAGGCGGATATTTTACATTCTCCCTCGACGGGGAAGAAAATATCATAAAATCCCAGGTAATGATGGAAACATTGTATCTTGGAATCAAAGCAGTGGAATTACAGCACGCAGATTATATTACACTTACAAAAGAGGAGGTGTAGACAATGCTATTATTAAACCTTCAGTATTTTGCACATAAGAAGGGGGTTGGTTCTTCCAAGAACGGAAGAGACTCCGAATCAAAGAGACTTGGTGTCAAATCAGCCGACGGTCAGACCGTACTTGCAGGCAACATCCTTGTAAGACAGAGAGGTACAAAGATCCATCCCGGTAACAACGTAGGTATCGGTAAGGATGACACTCTTTTCGCAAAGGTTACAGGCGTTGTAAGATACGAAAGAGTTGGTAAGGATAAAAAGAGAGCAAGCGTTTATCCTGCAGCTGAAACAGTGGAAGCAGTACAGTAATAATAAAGTAGTAAAAGCCTGCCTTTACGGCAGGCTTTTAATGTATAAATGAATAATTTCACCATAATGTTTAAAGTTATAAAAGAAAAAATATGTTGCAATGTATATTAATGAGTTATCTGAAGGAAGTCGGTTAACCTCATTTAAATAGGATATTAATAATATTATCGTAAAGCCATGAAGACCTGGGGGATAGGTTATAATAATAAAAGTGAAATTATGAGGATTTTCCGGATTTTTTTAAGGAATCCGGTGAAGAAAAAAATAAAAAAAGGAGGTGGATTTCAATGAATATGTTCATAGATTATACCACCATATTTATAAAGTCAGGTAACGGAGGAAACGGTGCAGTTTCTTTCAGAAGGGAAAAATATATTCCCCTGGGCGGACCTGACGGGGGAGACGGCGGAAGGGGTGGTTCTGTAATATTCAGGGCAGATCCGGCAATGACTACACTCCTCGATCTTAAATACAGAAGAAGGTATATTGCAGAAAACGGAATGTCCGGCGGAGGACAGAAGAAATACGGGCAGGCCGGCAAGGATATAGTTATCAATGTACCGGTGGGCACTGTCATAAAGGAAAAAGAAACAGGCCTTGTTATTGCTGATATGCGCCACGCAGGTGAAGAACACGTTGTTTTGAAAGGCGGAAAAGGCGGAAAAGGAAATACAAAATTCTCAACATCCACAAGACAGGCACCTGACTTTGCCGAACCTGGTATGCCCGGGGATGAGATGGATATCATCCTCGAACTTAAAGTGCTTGCAGATGTTGGCCTTGTTGGATTCCCGAACGTAGGTAAAAGTACAATCCTTTCAATGGTTACTAAGGCACAGCCAAAGATTGCAGATTACCACTTCACCACACTTTCACCAAACCTTGGTGTCGTGGCTCTGAAAGGTATCGAGCCCTTTGTAATAGCGGATATACCCGGTATCATAGAAGGGGCAAGTGAAGGAGTAGGACTTGGTCTTCAGTTTTTAAGACATATTGAAAGAACGAGAATTCTTATTCACGTTGTCGACATTTCCGGATCAGAAGACAGGGACCCTATAAAGGATTTTGACCAGATCAATGAGGAACTTAAAAAATACTCTGAAAAACTCGCATCAAGACCTCAGATAGTCGCTGCAAATAAGGCTGACATGATGGAAAACGATGAGGTTTTTGAAAAATTCAAAGCCCATGTCAATGCACTGGGTTATGAAAGGGTACATCTTATTTCAGCCGGTGCAAATATCGGACTGACTGATCTTATGAAGGATGCGGCGGAGCTTTTATCCAAAACACCGCCCGTTGAAGATATATACGATGACAGCCAGATGTACATCCCTGATGAAAAGAGATTTACATATGAAATTGAAAAAGATCCCGAGGGTGTCTATGTCGTTACAGGATCCTTCGTGGAAAGACTGCTCGATTCCACCAACATACATAACCCCGACCACTTAAGATATTTCCATAAGGTTTTAAAGAACAAGGGTGTAATGGATGACCTTATTGAAATGGGAATTCAGGATGGAGACACAGTAAGACTAAGAGACTTTGAATTTGAATACATGAGGTAAATATGATAACTACAAAACAGAGGGCTTATTTAAGAAGCCTTGCAAATTCCCTCGATCCGATCTTTCAGCTTGGAAAGAACGGAATTGAACCCGCTTTTATAAAGCAGGTTCAGGAAGCCATTGAAAAGAGGGAACTTATAAAGATAAATGTCCTTGAATCATCTGAACTTTCAGCAGCAGAAGCCCAGGAAAAAATCTGTTCCGCCCTCGCATGCGAAGGAGTGCAGGTAATAGGAAGAAAGTTTGTGATTTATAAAAGGGCAAAGGATAAAGACAACAGGAAGATAGAACTTCCGCAATGAAGACGGGGATTCTTGGAGGGACCTTCGACCCCTTCCATATAGCACATGCATACATGGCCGAAGAAACATTAAGACTACTGAACCTCGATGAAATAATAGTCATGCCCAATCAGGATCCGCCCCATAAGGATATATCTGTAACACCTGCATACCACAGGCTTAAAATGGCTGAACTTGCCCT
>JBDHVQ010000154.1:0-4824 GCA_039809845.1 Clostridiaceae bacterium
GTATTGCTGTGGACTTCAAGTTCCATGCCGAGGTATTTTTCTATGTTGTCCCCTATTCTGACCCTCTGGTTTCTTATGTAAATAAAATCAGAATCTGTCTTTTCACTGAGGTGTATGTAGGATTGCGTCAGAAGCATATTGTATATTCTGTTTCTTCTTAAGGTTCCCCTCGTTATATCTGTTTCTGTATCTGTATTTACTGATTCACCTTCAGATCGTGAATCTGATATTTCTCCGGTTATCTCAGGGTCTTCCTGGTTTATAAGAAAGTATCTTGAGATTCCTGTATTTTCATATAGTACTTCTGCTTCTTCATCCCTTGCAAAATTATCTATCTCCCCCTCCTGGGTGGTGAGAAAATAGGATTTTTCTGCAAATTTAAGCACTGAAATTATTTTCTTTATGATGCTGTACTTTGTGGTATCGAGGTCGAAGTAATCGCTGACTTCTGATTTCATAAGACTTAAGAGTTCTGAAAGGATGAACTGTTCCCCGTCATCCATTTCATCGAGGACTGTAAGCAGTGAACAGAGCAGCACAAATTCTTCCTTTGAGGAAAAGTCTGTGATTCCCATAGATGGCATGGGGTTATATGGTTTCTTTTCTATCTTTATAATCTTCTCATTTACAGTAACACGGAATCCTGCCTCCCTTTCTGCAAATGACTTGATTTCATTGAGACTTCCTTTGATCCTGTAGTACTTATCCCTGTCCTTTTCCCTTACTATATAGGGAACACTTAAAAGTTCATTGAGGTTTTCCATCATGCACCCTCCCCGAATATGAAGCGGTATGACGGCATGTATAAATCCCCGTCACTGCATTTTAACAGTATTTCAGTGTCTCTTTTTTCTATCCTGAAAGATGTACCAAAGCTGGTCATACCTTCCTTAAGGTTATTTATGTTTGCCATGCCGATCCATGTTAAAACCGTCTTTCTGAAAAAGGGAGAAACTTCCTCAGATATCCCTGCAAGATCGAGTACTCCGTCTTTAATGTACTTTTCGACTTCTTCCCTTTCTTCAAGGGTTTTCATCCTTATTCTTTCCATTTCCCTTTCTTTTAAATCCGTATCATCGGTGAAACCCTGTTTTTCAGTTTTCAGCCTGAAATTTCTCGTAAATGTCTTCAATTCAAATTCCACGGGTTCTTCATCGTATACGGATGAAGATGTACTGTCCGTTTCCCTCACCCTGTTGATCTGGTAGTGGATTGGTGTCTGTACTCCGAAAAGCTTTGCTGAAAGGATGAGGCTTTCGTCAATATCCTCATGTTCCATGAAGAGCTTCATTGCATTTCTGTATATGTTCTTCCTTGAATCTCCCTGGCTTCTGATATTTATAAGAATCGCCGCATTGGATATTATCTTTCTTATGACATCATTTGTCGCATTGAAGAGGATGAAGGCATCGGATTCCTTGCCCGGAGGCGATATAAACCATCCGCGGAATGATTTCCACCGGCCCCTGATTTCATCTCTTAAAGCTTCTTCAAAGTCTTCTGTATCTTCAGTTTCAAGACCGGTCCTTGGTATCTCAAGTTCAGAAGCTATAACTTTTTCAAGGAACTCATCCATAAATGCTTCATCGTATTTTAAAAGCTCAATCTCAATATTTCTCTGGTAGTTTTTAAGTTCACTTATAAATGTCTGAAGGTATTCCAGAAATATATCCTTATAGGCTATGAATTCCATGGATTTTAAGAGTACTTCTGATTTTGCAGAGTAGAACTGATTCATATAGTCGAGGTAGTTGTTGTTGAGTCTTCGGAAGTCGTCCTGAAGATTCCTCCACCATTCGCTGATCTCTCTTCCTTGCTTTGAGGATATACTTCCCATCTCTTTGATATAACCGTAAATCCTGGGGAACAGACTCGGCGAGAGTGCAGCCGATTCAATAAACAGTTTCTCAAGCTTTATGGTCATCCTCTCTATTTCAATTGCATAGGGTGAGAGGGAATAAAGATAACTCCTGTTTTTATATTCATCTATGGTCCTGACCTTTCTGTGGTCGAGTACAGAAGTCAGGCTCTTCCATTCGAGAAGCTGGGACAATAAAGCTGCAAGTTCATCCTGATTCATGACATATCTTTCAAGGAGTAGTTCTTCGAGTATCTCTTCCCTGTTCATCTGATGTTTCATCTTTTCAAATTTTTTATACATCACCCTCATTACAGCCCGGTATTTCTCCGAGTTTTCCACATTGAGGTAACTTATTTCACTTATTCTTCCTAATTTATCCAATCCGCACCCCTTGAAAATCTTCACAGTCACTATAAAACAAGCATATCCATTAAGTTTCCCCGTAATTATAACATTTTATATTTAATCCCATTAAACTCACTGTTCTTTAAACAACTTAATTAAAAAAAGGACCTTCACGGGACTCTTTTCAGGCAGATCCCGTTAAAAAGAGACCCCATTGAAAGTATCCATAAAAAACAAAAAGACAGGCAATCTGCCTGTCCGGAGTTTATATGCTGTTATTTATCAGTCTTTTTGAGTTTCCTCTGTCTTGATTCATATACTATAAGGCCTGAAAGAGTTATTGCTATACCTGTAAGGGAAAGTACCCAGTTCTCTGTGAATGATGAATAGAGGATGTATATGCCTCCCAGGATCCCTATGGCAGGGATTATGGGGTATAGCGGTACCCTGTAGCTTGCATGGAGATCTTCTCTCTTTCTTAATCTGAATACTCCCATTACCATGAGTACGAAAAATACCCAGAGTATGAATACCACGAGGTTTGAAAGTGTGGTGAAACTTCCTGACATGGCATATATGACTGTCAGAAAATAAGTGAATATATTGCTGAATATGGGTGATTTTGCCTTGTTCAGACCTGCAAACTTCTCTGAAAAGGGTATGAGGTTATTGACACCCATTGTATATGGAATCCTGACTCCTGAAAGGAAGTATCCGTTGAGCGATCCATAGAGGGATATGAGTATTCCTATGGATATTATCATAGAACCGGATTTTCCAAGGACCATATCCGCTGCAAGTTTTACTGCTGTATCTCCCTGTGAAACTATGGTTTCAAGGGGAAGTACCCTTGCTATTGCTGCATTTAAAAGGACATATACTGATATTATTATTCCAAGTCCTATAATCATGGATCTTGGAAGATCTTTTTCGGGTTTTTTCATTTCACCGCCCATATTGGCAACTGTGTTCCAGCCGTCATATGCCCAGAGACATGCAATTAAAGCTGAACCGAATCCAAGGCCTCCTTCAACGGTGGATGCCATTGCTGTACCTGTACTTATCTTTCCGAGGAATAATCCTGCAAGAATCATGAGAAACAGGGGAATGAGTTTCAGTACTGTTGCAAGGGACTGTATTCTTCCTCCTATCTTAACTGACAGGCAGTTTGTAATGACCATTACAGTAATGACAAAAAGTGTCAGAATATGCACACTGACTTCCGACATAGGCATCATAGTCGCCATGTATCTTGCAAACATTACACTTATGGCTGCAACTGTGGCCGGTGTATATATGAGGGACTGCGCCCATCCGAGTAAAAATGCGGTTCTTTCACCGTAGAGTTTTCTAAGGTATGTATACATTCCTCCCGTTTCCGGTATGGCTGTCGCTATTTCTGCAGTTGTAAGCGCGGCGCAGAGTGTTATGAGTCCTGATACAACCCATGCCATAATTCCTGCGAAAGTTCCTCCCGCATGGAGAAATACTTTTGCAGGTTTGAAAAAGACTCCTGATCCTATTGTTGTTCCTATTACTATTGCCGTTGCCTGGAATAATCCCAAGCTTCTTGCCAGTTTATCCCCTGATGCTTCTTTTTCCATCTCTGATTCCTTTCACTGAAAAAATAATTCCGTACTGATAAAGACTATCAGACACTATAATTATAATGATTCCAAGGACATATTTCAAATAATGTATTCGTATAAATGAATTATTTTTTTAAATATCCTGCAGAAAAACAGTATCCCTCCCCGATAAGAAATGACCTTCAAGGTCTTTCTTATCGGGGAGGGATAACAATAAACTGTATGCGGGTCAATGATTTTCCTCAAGTTTAAAATCCTCTGTAAGTGTTCCTTATGAAATTATTTCATTGAGTTCTGCCAGATCCGGCTCTTTTCCTGTATATCCTTTGTCCCTTGCCCATTCCCATATTATCCTGTGATTTTTATGGTCCGGGTTAAAAAGTGCATCCTTTATCTTGCTGTAACCTGCAATGCCTCCTGAATCTTCAGGCGGAGTTATACCGGAGGCTCCCAGAAGTTTTTCTCCGCAGCACTCTGAAAACCCCGCAATCCTTATATCGTGTGTCCAGGAATCTCCCATATCGTATGTATAAACGACGGAACTCAGCTCACTTATTACATCCCCCAGAGAAGTATCGTAGGATAATCTGGTGTCCGGTGTAAAAGCCTCTCTTAAGTCGACGGACTCCGAAAATTCTTTTTCTCCGGTAAGATAAGCTTCCCTGTATTTACTGTATACATCCTTGTCAGAGACTATCTCAGCCTCAGGGTTTCTCACTGTAAATTTATAAAGATGGGTATTCTGCCATGAAAAGACAAGCTGTATGAGGTTATGAAACTCATGGAATGTCTTTTCCAGAGGTATTTTCAAAGTCCTCGATACTTCCGGTTCTATACCTCTTAAAGTGATTACCGCTTCCAAACATCTCATATATGTCAACTTCCCCTCCGGAGCAAAAATGGTTTCTTATATTTACTCAAATATATTAATTCAATTCTATACCATGAAATTATAAGGGATTCCAAAACATCCCCTTTTTCACCATAATTTCATAAACCCTGCTTACTCATTTTTCTGAGTAGTATTTT
>JBDHVQ010000155.1:0-4791 GCA_039809845.1 Clostridiaceae bacterium
TATGTGATCTTCAGAAAAAACAGGGAAGACGAAAAGGAACATCCGAGAAAAATGAGGTCCAGACCGGAACCCAAAAACTGATATGATCTTTACTTAAAAACAATAAATAAGAATATTCTCCGAAAAGAACAGACCTTAAGGATTTTTCCTTAAAGTCTGTTCTTTTCCATCTGCCAGTATTCAGTATATCATTATGGCTTTTTATTTCTCTTTCTTTTCCACGGACTTTAAATACATGGAATCTTCACTGCCATCCTTACCGGTCCTTTTCCCGTCTTCCTTATATCCACATTCCTCAAGGGATTTTTTAAAGTCACTGTCTTCTCCGCTTAATTTTGCAGTTGCCCTTTCAAAACCTGAGTAATCTGTAAGGAAGGATGTGAATGCCTTCAAAGCTTCTGTAAGGATTCCCTTTCCCTCATATTCATCCATAAGTCCATATCCGAATTCAATCTTTTTAAGATCGCTGACATCAGGAGCTTCGTATCTTACCCCTATTATTCCTATGGCCTTTTTTTCATCCTTTGATATTATTGTCATGTTTCCCAGTATGTCGTCATCGAAGGTGTCTTTATACATACTGAATTCCTTCAGTACTTCAGAAGGCCAGCCGGCAGGATAGGTTATTTCATATTCATTTTCTCCTGTATTTACTGTTTCAGTAAATTCCTTTCCTCCGAGGGTCTTCATAACTGTCTCTCTTTTAAGAGGGTTCAGGATCAGTCTTTCTGTTTCCATGGTTACCGGTGTTATCATATTAATCCTTCCTTTCCTTTTAATCTTCTTTTTCGGTTTTATAAGCGTCCCATACATTTTCTTTCAGTCTTTCTTCATAGAGTTCATTGAACCCCTTTTTAACTCCCTTTGATACCGTACCGAGTAGGGTATCTGAAAATACATTCCGGGAAGAATTTAAAATAGTCTTTTCAATATCAGGATTCAGCTTCTTCATGCTTTTTATAAGGTCCTTGATTTCATATCTCCTGTTTCCTGTCCTTTTGGCAGCCACCATACAGGCACAGTTTAAAGGCATTATCCCTGAAAAATCCCTCCATTTTACAATATCTTCTTCCCTTATATAGTAAAGCGGCCGGATAAGTTCTATTTCACCGTAGTTTGAGGATCTTAATTTGGGTGGCATTGCCTTGAAGCTTCCGCCGTAGATAATATTGAGCATGATAGTCTCTATGGCGTCGTCCATATGGTGTCCGAGGGCCAGTTTGTTGCACCCAAGTTCCCGTGCCTTTGCATAAAGATTTCCCCTTCTCATTCTGGCGCACATATAGCACGGGTAATCCGATGCTATCCCGTCTATCACGTCAAATACATCGGATGAAAAAACTCTGCTTTCTATCCCGAGATGATTTAAGTTTTCAAAAAGAAGTTCTTTTATCTGCGGATGGTACCCAGGATCCATGGTGATGAATTCAACGTCGAAATTAACCTGACGGTGCTTTTTAAGTTCTTTGAAAAGCATAGCCATTATAAGAGAATCCTTTCCTCCTGATATGGCGACGGCAATCCTGTCTCCTTCTTCAACGAGGGAAAATTCCTTCACAGCCGAAGTGAATTTTGTCCATATTGTCTTTCTGTATTTTTTGATAATTGACTTTTCTATTTCTTCCCGGGTCTTTTTTTCTTCCAAGGGAATTATAAGTTCACATCCCTTACCCGCTATACCTTCACTCATCGTTTCACCTTTTTTCATTTGAATTACAACTTATATTATCATTTAAGCCCTCCCATAACAAATATAATGACTGCAGCCAATGAGACTTCATAAAAAACTTAAGGAGAAGTACTTAAGGAAACAGAAAAAGACTCAAGGAAAAAGATTAAAGGATAAAGCACTTAAGGAAAAAAGTCTGAAAGAGTCAACTGATCCATAACTGAAGAGTGAAGGACGGAAAAAATGTCAGGGAAATGAAAAAGCACCGTTTATGGAAATGGATGAGGAATACGTCATTTCTTTTTTTCAAAAAAAGATGGATTAAGCATGTAAAAAAATATGCTGTACGAAAACCAAAAAAAGATTGAAACCCCTGGAATGCTCTGTACCAGGGGCTCCGGGAGTTTCAGATATTATTGAGTGTCAAAGAAATTACCGCTTTTTACTTGCCGTGTTCCTTTTCAAAATCCTCCAGCATTTTCTTTGCAAGGGATTCAGCCGATGCAGGGTTCTGTCCTGTATAAAGGTTTCTGTCGGATATTACATAAGGAACAAATGGGATGTGGCCCTTTTTATAATCAGCTCCCTTTTTCTCAAGTTCTGATTCCAAAAGCCACGGCGCTTCCTTTGCAAATTTATTTACTTTTTCCTCGGCATTTGAAAAACCTGTAAGGGTAAATCCTTTAAAAGGCCAGGATCCGTCTTCATTTTCTGCTGCAAGGAGAGCTGCGGGACCATGACATACAAGTCCGAGCATCTTTCCTGAATTTATCCTGTCGGTTATGAGCTTTCCTGAAACCTTGTCATAGGCAAGGTCTTCAAGGGGTGCGTGCCCGCCGGGATAGAATATTATATCGTATTCGTCACCGTTTATTTCAGAAAGATTCTTAGGGTGCTTCATTTCCGGCTTTTCTTCAAATTCTTCAAGTTCCTTTTTCTTCCCTGGAAGAATACCGCCTTCACTCTTTTTGTCCGGTGTCGGTACCTTGCCGTCGGGTGTTGCCACGTCCATCTTCCATCCAGCATCGCCGAATACTTTCCATGGATGGGATATTTCACTTACCCAGTATCCTGTTGGATGAACGTTACCATCCTTCAGTGTCCACCTGTCCGCAGCACTTACAACAAATAAAACTGAACGCATATTTTTCCTCCTGATATCAGTTACTTTTGATACAATTAATAATAAGACATTAAAATGAATAGGATAATAACTTCCTGAAATAATTTTCTGAACCTGAAATTCCGGAAAATTTTTATCAGTCATTACAAAGTAGATGGAGTTAAGGGATAACCAATATGGATAAATTTAAAAATAACCTGAAGAGAATAGAATACAGTAACTATGATAAGGAACCCTGGTGGAAAAAAGCAGTTGTTTACCAGATTTATGTGAGAAGCTTCTTTGACAGTACCGGTAACGGAACGGGAGACTTAAAAGGAATTGAAGAAAAACTCCCCTATCTTAAGGGTCTTGGTATAGATGCCCTCTATTTAAACCCAATAAATGAAAGTCCCAATGAAGACAACGGATACGATGTAAGTGACTTTAAAAAAATCATGGAAGATTTCGGTACCGAGGATGATTTTAAAAGTCTCATAGAAAGTGCCGGAAAGCTCGGTATAAGGATAATAATGGATATAGTTCCAAACCATACCTCAAGTCAGCATCCATGGTTTAAGGAAGGCAGAAAGGATAAAAAAAATAAATACCACGATTATTATATCTTCGCAGACGGAAAGGGTAAAAATCCACCAAACAACTGGCTTTCATTCTTTTCAGGTTCTGCCTGGACTTACAATGAACCCACAGGAGAATATTACCTTCATATTTTCTCCCCGGAACAGCCGGATCTTAATTACCGGAATGAAGAAGTAAGACGGCAAATGGCGGGTATATTGAAATACTGGAAGGACTTTGGGATAGGCGGTGTAAGACTGGATGCTGTAAATCACCTTGCAAAGGATGTGGATCTAAGGGATGCAGATTTAAATCCCGACGGGTCTCCTGATTTTATAAAGAGAATACAGAACCTTCCCGAATGCCATGAATATATAAGACAGCTGAGGGAGGAAGTATACTCAGAGGATTTTCTCTTTGCAGGTGAAGCAGGAGGCATATCCTTTGAAGAATCATATCTTTTTACAGCTCCTTCAAGAAAGGAACTGGACCTTCTCTTTCATTTTGACTTCCATTCTCCCGGTATAGACTATGAAACAATGAAGGAAACTGATATTGATATACCGGAAAAATTCAAAAAACCATTTTTCGGATGGAGCAGCCTTACAAAAAAAGAAGGCTGGAATCCAGTCTTCTGGTCCAACCACGATACCACGAGGACACTTTCACGACTTATAAAAAATGAAAATCCATATGGAGCAAAGTTACTGGATCTCCTGCAGATGACCATGCGCGGCACTCCGTTTATATACTACGGGGATGAGATAGGAATGACCAATCCAGATTTTAAGACTATAGAAGACTACAGGGATGTAGGAGCAAAAAGAGGCTATGAAGAAGAAGTACTAAAGGGAAATAAAGACCTAAAGGAATATCTTGAAAAACTTAAAATAACTTCAAGGGATAACGGAAGAACCCCCATGCAGTGGAATAACAGGAAAAATGCAGGATTTACCACAGGAACACCATGGATTAAAGTCAATGAGAATTACAATGAAGTAAATGCTGAAAATGAATCAGAAAAAGAAGATTCAATTCTAAATTTCTATAAAAAAGCAATAGCACTGAGAAAGGCTAATCCTGTACTTATATCCGGGGAAACGGAAGAATACTTCCACGACCATCCGAATCTTGTGGCCTATAAAAGATTCGGGCAAGACTCTTCTTATTTTATAATTGCAAATTATTCAGAAAATGAGACAAGGATATCAAAAGATGAGATAAACGCATTGAGAGAATTATGCCCTCCATCATCAGAGCTCCTCCTGTCCAATTATAAGACCCCTGCCCCCTCACTGAAGGAAGAAGTAACCTTAAGACCCTATGAAGCAATGATATTCAAAGCAGGAAAATTTGAAACTGCAGAACAGCAGGTATAAAAACAAAAATTGAAAGAACTCCGGGTTAAGTTTTTCATCAAAATTACGGAGTTCTTAATAAA
>JBDHVQ010000156.1:0-4766 GCA_039809845.1 Clostridiaceae bacterium
TATAAAATCATATGAACTAATATGTTCTTACATGAACTTATATTGGATGAATACGTTTATAAAGCTGTTTTAAGGAACATCCCGGAATTATTTCCAATATTTTGAAGGCATTAATTTCGAAGGCATTATTGACATATGACAAAGTCGGTTAAAATTGTACAAAATTTAATTTACACTGCCCGTATAGTGTAAACCTTATGATTAGGCTATAATAATTACATTAATACAACAAAAAAGAGGTTGGAATATGGATTTTAAAAACTTTTCATCCCGTTACTTCATGAAGCAGAAGATGATGAGGACTGTACTTATTGCCATGGTACCGGTCTATATCTTCGCAGTGTATCAGTTCGGATTAAGAGTCCTTGCTCTTCTTCTTCTCAATGTCATTCTGGCATGTATTTCAGAACTCACTGTCATGAGGATGATAAACGGCGACAAGGCAAAGATTTCTGAGGCAGCTTACGTTTCGGCAGGACTTTATACTTTAACTCTTCCTCCCACAATTCCTTTCTGGATTTCCGGTGTCGGTATAATATTCGGCATTGTAATAGGAAAATGTGTCTTCGGAGGTTTTGCAAAGAATATCTTTAACCCCGCATTGGTAGCCAGATGCTTTATCTATGTATGTTTCCCTGTACAGATGACAGTGGAATGGTTTGAACCTATAAGAAATACGGCTCTCGGTGGATTCGCAAGATGGACTGCAGCACCTGATGCCATATCAGCTGTTACTCCCATGATCAATATGAAGCAGCACGGCATTGAAACACCCATTATGAATCTTTTCCTTGGGAATATTTCAGGATCAATAGGTGAGACTTCAGCACTCATAATAATTATTGCAGGAATATATCTTTTATACACAAAGACTGCAAACTGGAAGGTAATGACATCGACATTTATTTCAGGACTTATTGCAGCGGCAGTCATTTACTACGCAGTACCAGGTTCAAATCCCCCGCTTTTTGCAGTGTTATCAGGAGGATTCCTCTTCGGTACAGTATTCATGGCGACAGACCCCATCACCCATCCTCAGAAGGACGGTGCAAGGATAGTCTTCGGAATAATGATAGGGGTTATAACCATGGTTTTAAGGCGCTTCTCACTCTTTACAGAAGGCATGATGTTCGCAGTGCTTATTGCAAACAGCTTCAGCCCACTTATTGACAGGAACTTCAAAGAGATGGAGAGAATAAGAAAAGAAAGACAGGCGGCAAAGCTTAATCCTGAAGTGAAGGAGGTCGTTTAAATGAAAAAGGGATATACCTACACCATAATTTTCATGATGATAGTTGCGGCCATTTTCACGTCGCTCCTTGCAACGGCTGATGCAGTTGCAAAGCCCCAGATAGATAAAAACAAGATACTCTACCAGAGAAAGGCGATAATGTATGCCTTTAACATACCCACTGATGTGTCAGATGAAAAGGTGGCGGAAGTCTTTGAAAAAAATATACTTCCCGATGAGAGAAACGGAATAGAAGCATTCAAATACGTAGATGATTCCGGCAATGTAAAGGGATATGCATTCCCCTTCCAGGGTTCGGCACTCTGGGGAAGGGTAAAGGGTTATATGGCATTGGATCCTGACCTTAAGGATGTCCTTGGCATCACTTTTACAGAACAGAATGAAACACCCGGTCTTGGCGGAAGAATTGATGAGGCGCCTTTCAAGGAACAGTGGAGGGGAGTTGTACTTCCCGAAGGTGATCTCCGTTACGGAAAAATCGGAGACAAGGAAATTGATGCGATTTCCGGAGCCACACTAACATCAAATTCAGTCATCGGCATCCTCAACAACTTAAAAAACAACGTTATTTCACAGTGGAGGTAGATTATGGCAAAACAGGAAACGGCAAAAGAAGTAGCGGTTCGTAATCTGGTTACGGAAAATCAGGTTTTCCGTGCCATACTCGGTATCTGTTCGTCCCTTGCGGTTACAAACAGAATGCAGAATTCACTTGTTATGGGTATTGGGCTCACCTTTGTTACTGCACTTTCATCCCTCACCCTCTCAGCTATGAGAAACATGATTCCACAGAGAATCAGGATGATAGTCCAGACCCTTGTAATAGCATTTTACGTTATCATAGTAAATATTTTCCTTCAGGCATATCTTCCTGATATATCAAAACAGCTCGGACCCTATGTAGGTCTTATAATAACAAACTGTATCATCATGGGAAGGGCTGAAGCCTATGCTGCAAAAAACCCGCCATTCATATCAATGCTGGACGGTATATTTGCAGGTCTCGGATATACAGTTGCACTTCTGATGATTTCTTTCATAAGGGAATTTTTAGGTTTCGGAACTCTCTTCGGAGTGGATTTAGGACTCCATTTCACACCCTGGACACTCATGGTAATGCCCCCCGCTGCCTTTTTCATAATAGGTATCTTCATATGGGCTATAAACAACTACCAGTACAGGCTTGAAAAGAAAAGGGGAATTGTCAGAAGCGGAGAACTTACAATTCAGAAAAAACAGGAAGGGGGTAACTAAAAATGACAGGTGTACAGTCGATAAGTCCATTCATAATTTTCTTTGCCTCAATCCTTACAAGCAACATGGTCCTGTCAAACTTTTTAGGAATGTGTTCCTACCTTTCAGTTTCATCTGAATATAAGACAGCAACAGGACTCGGAAAAGCGGTTATTCTTGTACTCGTAATAACAAACACCGCAAACTGGCTCCTCAACAGATACCTCATAGTTCCACTCGGTATACAGTATCTGTCCTATATCATATACATCATGGTAATAGCAGCCATAGTACAGATACTTGAGATGCTCTTTGACAGATACCTTCCTGATCTCCATGCAAAACTTGGTATATTCCTTCCGCTTATAACAGTAAACTGTGCGGTTCTCGGAGCCACTCTTTTTCAGGAAATCAGAAACTATACATTCCTTCAGACCATACTCTTTAACTTAGGATCCGGTATAGGCTGGTGGATGGCTATCTGTATGCTCGCAGCCATAAGGGAGAAAATGGCAAAGAACAAGCTTCCGAGGGGCCTTGAAGGAGTAGGTATATCATTTATTATTACGGGAATTATGGCACTTGCATTTGTAGGGTTCTCCGGAATCTTCCAGATTCAGTAGGGGGTAAAATGATAAGAGAAATACTCACCACCACACTTTCACTTACTGCAATTTCAGGTGTCCTTGCAGTTATTATTTCAATTGCAGAAAGATATCTCAACAACTACGGCGAATGTACACTCGACATCAATAACGGGGCAAAGGATCTTAAGGTTGAAGGCGGACAGAATCTGTTGACCACCCTTTCATCCCAGAAGATATTCATACCTTCTGCCTGCGGCGGAAAGGCCACATGCGGACTGTGTAAAATACAGGTCCTTGAAGGGGCAGGACCCCTTCTTCCCACAGAAGAACCATATCTTACAGAAAAGGAGAGGGAGGAACACTACAGGCTCGCCTGCCAGCTTAAAGTAAAGGGGAACATGAAACTTTTAATCCCCGAAGAACTCTTCAACATCAAGGAATTCATGACAACAGTTGAATCACTTAAACCCATGACCCACGATATCAAGGAAGTAAGGCTAAAACTTCCGGCAGATGAAGACTTAACCTTTAAAGCAGGGCAGTTCATGCAGTTCTACACCAAACCCTACGGCAAGGTCGATGAAGAAGTATTCAGGGCTTATTCAATAAGTTCACCGCCATATCAGAAGGATTCAGTTGAATTCTGTATAAGACAGGTACCGGAAGGAATATGTTCAACATATGTAAACCAGTACCTTAAGGAAGGGGACGAAGTGAGACTTTCAGGACCCTACGGAGACTTCTGGTACAGGGGCAACTGCGACACCATGGTAATGGTTGCTGCAGGTTCAGGACTTGCCCCCATGAGATCACTGATCCTCGACAATCTCCACAGAAAGGTACCGGTAGACATGGTATTCTACTTCGGTGCAAGGGGAGAAGATGATCTTTACTACACAGAAGAATTCACAAAGCTTGCAGAAGAACACGATAACTTCAGATTTATCCCGACACTTTCAAGACCACCTGAAACATGGCAGGGAGAAAAGGGAAGGGTTACAGAACTTCTCGACAGGGATTTTGAAGATGGTACAGGAGCACAGAATAAGGAAGCATATCTTTGCGGATCACCTGCATTTTTAAAATCGGTCAATGAAGTCCTCATGAAAAAGGGCTTTGACAAGGAAACCCAGATATTCTACGACGAATTCTAGGAGGATAGCATGAAAAAAAGACCTGAAATGGAATATATCGAAAAGGATATGGAACCGGGAAGACTTTCTCTCCACGGATACCTGGGAGATGATAAGAGGCCTGTGGAAGCTATTATTGATGCGGACAGGGCAGAACTTAAAACACTCGGGGTAACCTGTGAAGACATCGGAAAAAAGATGAGGCACATCACCTTAAAAGGCATGGAAGGCCTCGGTGATGATGTCGAAGTGGATGGATTTACAGTTGAAGTCACAGAATATATGGGCTGGGCAGGATGTCCCTTCAAGGACAATAAAAAAGCAGGTAAAAGACTTTCCAATGTCACCAACAACAGGACAGGAAAATCAATGTGCTGGACCGATGTCGGAATACATCTTATCAAAGACCACTGTTTCTTCCAGGGAAAGGGTTCAGCATTCAGGATAGAACCTTCTGAAATAGTTGAATTCCTCGAACTTAAGCCTACGGTGAGGGAAGAAGAACTCCCATATACTGACTGATGGATTTACAATCCTGAGAGAAAGTAAAAAGTAAAGGTA
>JBDHVQ010000157.1:0-4747 GCA_039809845.1 Clostridiaceae bacterium
GCAGCAACACTGTTTTTAAGGGCAGGTGATGTCGTGGGTTCAGATATCCCCATGCATGTGGTGATAAATGAAATCAACCCCCTACTGGGTCTTATACTTTCCATCACCATATTCGGTATGATTTTCAATACAGGTCTAAGTCTTTACTATTCCCCTGCAAAGAGGTTTTCCGGTAAAGACGGGAAGAATTTCAGGCAGCTACTTATTGGACTTTGTGTTTCAGGTTTTATCTTAAGTTTTGCAGGTTTCAAAAAGCTCGTGGCGGTAATGTATCCCCTGTTGGGATATATAGGATGGATACTCATAGTTACCTAGTGGCTGCATGGTTTAAGGAAAGAAAGAACATCAGGAATGAACACAGAATCCGTTTTTCAATACTCGATCTTATGGAAAAGAAACACCATAAGGAAAAAACATTGACGTTAAAAGAAGAAATAAGACTTGAAAAACTTATAGACAATTCAAACCTCGGTAATGAATCGATAAAATCCGGTCTTACCGAAAGACTTACTGCAGCGACGGAAACTGATTCTGCTGAAACAGAAACCGTCAGTCCCATCGGAAATGTATCCTGAAAAATAAATTCCAAAGAGAGATAAAAATAAAAGGTGCAGAGGAAAAATGATTTCTTCTGTACCTTTTGATTCTCTTTTGTTCTGTTTTGATTCCAGTAATTTTATTCCTGTGCAGTCCTGATCTTATAAAGCTTTCCACTGTCAGTAACTGCATAAAGTGCCCCGTCAGAACCTATCGTAACGTCCCTGAATCTTTCACCTTCTCCTTCAAGGAGTCTTTCTTCACCGGTTATCTTATTGTCTGTTATTTCAATTCTTGCTATATGTTCCCCTCTTAAACATGCTATGAAAAGATTATCTTTCCATTCTGGAATACTGTCAGAGTTATAGAATGACATACCAGATGGTGCTATTACAGGATCCCAGTAATATACCGGCTGTTCCATCCCTTCTTTGTGTGAAATTCCTTCTTTCACAGGCAGGCCTGTATATTCTTCACCGTAACTTATTACCGGCCACCCGTAATTTAACCCGGGTTTTATAAGGTTTAATTCATCTCCTCCCTGCGGTCCCATTTCTGCGGCCCATATTTCATTGGTACGCGGATCCACTGCAAGTCCCTGGACATTCCTGTGACCGTAGGAATATATCTCAGGCATAATTCCCTCTTTTCCGATAAATGGATTGCCTTCTGCCGGTTTTCCATCGGTTGTTATTCTTAAAATCTTTCCGTATCCGTTGTCCAGCTCCTGAGCCTTATCCCTTGTCTCATCCGTCTGCCTCTCTCCGGTTGAAACGAGTAGATTTCCCTTTTCATCAAAGGCAAGTCTGCTTCCGTAATGGTTGCTGCCCTTAAAATATGGAAGTGCCCTGAAGATAATCTCAAAGTCTTCAATTTTTGTTTCATCGCCTGAAAGTCTTCCCTTACCCACAGCAGTAACCGATCCTTCTTCCGTTTTTTCAGATATCGTAAAGAAAAGGATACGGCTATCTTTAAAATCCTCTGCAGGAAGTACATCGAGTATACCGCCCTGTCCTGAACTGTCCGTTTCAGGGAATCCGCCAATGGCTTCTCCCACTTTTCCATCTTTATCTGTAATTCTTAAGGATCCTGTTCTTTCAGTTATTACTAATCTTCCGTCTGGAAGTTCTTCAACTGCCCAGGGTGAATCAAGTCCTTCAGCTATTACTTCTGAAACCACTTCTTTTTCAGTTTTAATTCCCTTTATTCTGGTCTGTCCTTCATACATCGGTTTAAAATCAGTTTCGGGCATTCCCTGTTCAACCGGTTCTTCTCCCTGAGATGCAGACGTAGAAGGCGATGTGGCTGAAGAATATACCGTTACAGATGAAGATGCAAGTATCAGGGATGAGGATAAAAGTCCTGCTGCAATAAGAGTAATAATATTCTTTTTCATGATTTGCCTCCGCTAAAGTTATAGTTGTTTCACACCCTTAATTTACCATCCGTATATTTACTCATCATGGATATTCTGTGAAAGACTATTCACCTTTCTGATGTGTTAATACTTAATGTAAAAAACTTGCAGAATCGGATATGAATGTAAAATGACCAGAAACTCCGGAAAAAATTGAGTGAAATGAAAAACCCTCTCCGTATGGAGCGGGCATCTTAATATATTTTATACTTCAGCTGTGGCTGAAACCATTTTAGAATTGAATTTTTCCCTGTCGAGTTCATTTTCAAGTGCTGCAACCATTACACCCGTTGAACCTGCTGCATGAACATTGGTGGAAGTTCTTCCCATATCTGCCATTCCGGCAATGGGGCTTAATACGAGTATCATTTCAAGGGGAAGTCCCATTGCTGCAAAGAGTGCAGTCACTCCATTCTTTTTCAACAGAGTAATTAAGTCCGTAATAAGGAAAGTAAACTGTAGTATTTTCAGTTATTTCCCAGAGCTTGGTGCCATCATCTTTTGTTCCCTTTTCAAGGAGAAATGGTTCAGCAATTTCATCTGAGTGAAAAACCACAGCTTCTGAAGAAAAAACCATTCCCTTCGGCACCTGTCCTCCGTATTTATCCTTGAAAATAATCTTTAAGAAGAGAGAAGAATTTGAATTCCCCCTGTTTTTGTAAGTGAATTTCCCGGTTATTTCTCCAGTGTCATTTTCTTTGGATTCCTCACTGATGCCATCATAGGTAAAATCATTGAGACCATAGGATAAGGGTTCTATTTCACCGATAAAATCATTCAGTTTGTCCATCAGTCTCGGATAATCTTTGAAAAGATAATCAAGAGGTTCAGAAGAAAGTTCAGAAACGCACCCTTCAACTCCAGAGAAGACTTCTTCAGCAAATTCTTCTGCCGTTCCTTCAATCTTTTTCTCACCTGATTTTCCAACAGCGGTTGTCCACGTCTTTGAAGAATTAAAGGCAACACCTTGAGACGCACTTACTCCTGAAGAATGAAGTAATGTTCCCGATATCAATACAGCCATTAAAGTCCTGCCTGATTTTGACATATCAATCTCCTTTAAAACAAGAGTAATCTGTTATTCCGTAACTGACTGAAAAGTTATGTTCTTCAGTATCTTGATAATCAGAACCTAGTATTCGATCTGAACATTCTCAGATTCAGTTTCTTCGTAGAATATCACTCTTCTGTTTTCAATGACAAACTTCTGGTGAGCCCTGGATCTGTAGTATCCGCCGTACACAAGTCCTTTGATGATACAGGTATAGCTGAGATGCCCAGATGTCGGTGTATCAAATACCACACTGAAGTTACTGCTTTCTATATGTGCGAAAGAAGACCCGGTGGAGGCATGTTTTGCCGTTTCATTTCTCCACTTCGTTTCCATCTGGGAACCTGGTCTTATGGAAACGAGGGAAGGATCGTAATAGCCTCTCTGTGACATCAAATGATATGCCCTGTCGTTTGATACAACAGCATTTATAAAAGTCTGTTCAGAAACCTGCTGTGTCGAACCGCCGTATTCTATCTGTCTGCTGTCTGTTTCATATTCGTTGTAGAATGCAGGTTTTCCATTCACAAGGTCGAAAGATACATGCATTGTCGACTGATAGTATCCCTCATAAACCAATCCTCTGATGACTGAAGTATAGCTTGCCTTACCCCTTGTTTCTGATTCCATTGTTATATCGAAATTCCCTGCCTCAACAAAATCAAATGAAGAACCCGTGGACGCATGTTTTGCTATTTCTTCCTTCCATTTTGATTCCATCTGGGAGCCTGATTTTATTGATACCAGAGACGGATCGTAATATGCCCTTTTGGACATGGTGGCGTATGCTTTTTCCATGGAAAGTATTGCAGACTGTACTCTTTCACTCACAGAACCTGAAGCTATATAAGTATCATTGGATTTAACCTCATTCCTGACTTCGCTATTATCTTTTTCTCCAGAGTCACTTCCCTCATATCCTACAGGCTTTGCACTTAATGTGACATTGGGATCATCAAATGAGAAAAGTGCTATGTTGGGTTCAGGCTTGTTGTTGCTTCTTATAATATTGGCTTATTCCATTGCTTCTTTTGATTCACCCTGTGAATATGCATCTGTTCTTTTCCTGGGTTCAATGGCAAATTTCTGGGAATAGAGAAGAAAAAAATCACTCTGTTCAATGTATTCATCAGTCCAAGGTATTATCTTGAAACCTCTGTAGGAGTCAAGCATTTTATAACCCCTGGGAGAACCATCCGTCATTAGAACCGGACATACAAGGAGACCTTTATCCTGTTCCACGATGTTTGAAATCCCAATCCATGTTGGATCAAGGGTATAGGTAAGCCCGTATTCCGGCATATAGAAGGATACAGCATCATCACTTGACCAGTAATTGCTTCCGTCAGAATCAGATCCTATGGATAATGGCATGGGTGCAACTTCCATCCTTATCATAGGCAATGAACTGACTGGCGGAGTTGCTCTTCTTTTTACTGTTATCTGATTTTGTTTTATTATCAGATTTATCCTTTGTTTCTTCTTCAGGTTTAACAGATTCTTATAAACAGAAAAAGCAGCTCCCATGAAAGGAACTGCTTTAGGCTTTATTATCTGCCTTCTGCTGCTGATTCGCCGGCAATTTTACCGAATACTGTTATATCTGCAAGTGCATTACCGCCCAGTCTGTTTGTGCCATGTATTCCGCCTGTAACTTCACCTGCTGCATAAAGTCCTTTTATAGGCTGGTTATCTGCATTTAGTACCTGTCCGAACTGATTGATATATAGTCCTCCCATGGT